>JBAXRL010000893.1:0-1836 GCA_037131205.1 Actinomycetes bacterium
CTGGGCGCCGAGGGCGCCGCCGCCGAGAAGGCCGCGCGCCTGGCCCCCGACACCGTCGTCCTCGGGGGCCGCGTCTACGAGCATCACACCGTGCTCGGCGCGAGGCACTGCTGGCTGGGCACCGGCGGTCCTGCGCCGCGCGTGCGCCCGCGCGAGGGCGGCGACCCGCGCCCGGCGACTGCCGCCGACCTCGACGAGGCCTGCCGGCTCGCCGACGCGCTGCCCGAGGTGGCCGTCGTCCACGGCCCGCCGGTGCGCGCCGCCGGCGAGACGCTCCTCGCCGATCTGGCGCGCTGCTTCGCGGCGACCAGCAAGCACGTCCAGCTCACGACGCTGCGCTCCGCCGACGAGGCTCGCGCGGTGCTGCGCATGGCGGTCGCCGTGGCCGGCTCCGAGGTCGAGCTGCGCGGGCGCCCGCCGGTCAGCCTGTGCGCCGGCGCCGACGCGCTGGGCGCCGCCTCCGTGTTCGCCCGCGCCGGCCTGCCGGTGGGCATCGTCGCGGCGCCCAACGGCCGCGCGGCCGCCGCCGGCGGCGATCCGGCGGACCTCCCCGTGGATCTGGGCGCGGCTTTGGTCCGGCATCACGCCGGCGTGCTGGCCGCGTGCGCCGCCATCCAGGCCACAGTCCCCAGGGCGCCGTTCTTCTACGTCGCCGACCCGGCGCTCGCCGGCCTGGCGGCCGGCAGTCCCGCGGCCGCCATGTTCCAGATCGCCGCCACGCAGCTGGCCGCCCATATCGGGCTGCCCGTGAGCGCCGTCGGCATGACCACCGGCAGTCACGAGCCCGACTGGCAGGCGTGTACGCAGAACGCCTTCGCCGCGCTCAGCTCCATGGCCGCCGGCGCCGACCTTACGGCGGGCGCCGGCACCCTGGGCGGCGGGAGCGTCTTCTCCGCCCAGCAGCTCGTCATGGATTCCGAGATCTACTCCTGGAACGCGCGCATTGTCGCGGGCGTCATGGTGGACGACGAGAGCATCGCCCTGGACGTGATCAAGCAGGTCGACATCGGCGGCAACTTTCTGGGGCAGCGCCACACCCGCAAGCACATGAAGGACGTCTGGCGGCCGCGGCTGCTTGATCGCGGCATGTGGGACGCCTGGGTCGCGTGTGGCAGGGAGGGCGCCTACGAGAAGGCGTCGGCGCTCGTCGACGAGCACCTCGCCGAGCACCGGGTGCTCCCGCTCGGCGACGAGGTCACGGCGAAGCTGGCCCGCATCGTCGCCGAGGCCGGGCTGTAGTGTGGAGTGGCCTGACGCACGGATGCCTACGACGCCGGAGCGGCTACGCCGCCGGCGCCTCACGAGAAGGAGACAGACGATGACCAGGAGCTACAAGGACATACCGCTTTTCAAAGATGTCACCGACGAGGAGTGGAACGACTACCGCTGGCAGATGCGCCACCGGCTCTCCACCACCGCCGACTTCGAGCAGGTGCTCAACCTCACCGCTCAGCAGCGCGCCGACCTGGACGCCTGCATGGGCAAGTTCCGCGTTTCTGTGACGCCGTACTACGCTTCGCTGATGGACCCCGACGACCCGCGCTGCCCGGTGCGCATGCAGGCGGCGCCCTCGCCGGCCGAGCTTGTCGTCCACCGTGAGGATCTGAAGGACGCCGTCAGCGAGGACTTCGACTCGCCGACGCCGCGCCTCACGCACCGTTACCCCGACCGCGTGCTCTTCGTGGTCACCGAGATGTGCAGCATGTACTGCCGCCACTGCACGCGGCGGCGCCTGGTCGGCGGCACCGAGGCCATGGTCAAGCAGACCGAGATCGACAACGCCATCAAGTACATCGAGCGCTCCCCCGAGGTGCGCGACGTGCTGATCAGCGGCGG
>JBAXRL010000894.1:0-1835 GCA_037131205.1 Actinomycetes bacterium
GCCGCTGAGGCTGGGGTGGGGCTTCGGCGCGGCGACGTTGTGGCCGGTCGTCACGATTGGTGAGCACCTGGAAAAGTCCATGCGAACGAGCGTAGCGCCCGGCCCCGCCGCCGTCTACGGGTGACCAGGCCTCCCCGGGGTGACGTTACCGAGGACGGGCGGGTGACAACGAACGCGAGACGGGAGACCCTGGCCACCGCCGGCGACTTGCGCGCCGCCCGCAGGCGCATGCCCCTCGTAGTCCGCGGCGCCGGCACGCATCCCGCGCGGCTTCACCTGCGTGCGGCTCCTGCGGAGCGCAGCGCTCCTGATGCTCGCCGCGGCGACGCAGGCCTCGAGCGCGGATCACTCCGGCGCCGGGGCGTTGAGGCGGCCCCGGCAGGCCGCGCAGCCGCCCGGACGCTGCCGGGCGCTGATCCTGACGGCGGTCAGGGCGCCCACGGCGGCCGGCGCCACGATGCGCAGCCCACGTGCTGAAGGTCGGCTGCACGATCGCGGCCGCACGAGGCGGGAAAGCGCTACCATTATGCGCGCGCGCACCGGCCGGAAGCCTCTGCCGCCGCGCCAATGCCGGCTCAACGCTTCACTGCCGCTGAAAGGGGAAGCAATGCGGGTCGAAACGATCCCTGAGATCAGCAGATTGAGCACCGCGGAGAAGATCCTGCTCGTCGAAGACATCTGGGACAGCATCGCCGCGGAGGCGGCGCCTCTCCCCGTACCGCAGAGTCATCTTGATGAGCTGGATCGACGATGGGCACGATTCGCGGCCGCGGCTGGCGACGTGCTGTCCCTCGAAGAGCTGAAGGCGACGCGATCCTGGTAGTGGGGCTCTTCCACAGCGCGCGACGGCCGTCGGCCACTGCCGCCACCCTGGAAGATCGCGCCGCGCCCAGACCCGAGCTGAGATAGCTGGTCGCCACGAGCCGCCGCCCGGCGCCCCGCGGCCCTTCGTCAGCCCGCGACCTTCTCGGCCCCGAGCGGGAACCGCCTGAGATCGAGCGTGCGCAGGTCGAGGTGCTTGGACGCCTGGTCGATGTCGATGCCGACCGGGTGACCGTCGGCGTCGAGGTCGATGACGATGCCGTCGCCGACCTCTTGGGCGTCAACGCCGGCGCGCTCGGCGAGATCGATGTACAGGCTGTCCGTGTCTGGGAAGTACTCGATCCTCATGGCCTGAATCTCCGATCCGGGAAGGCATTGTGGATGGTCCTCTGGTCCGCGAGCGTCACGACGCGGAGGACCCGGCCGCCCAACTCAGGAACCTCCGCCCAGAATCTTACCCGTTTTCGGTCGGTTTGCAGCTCCACGCGCACGGGATTGCGGACTACGCGGATGCACATCCCTCGCGTGATGTAGGGGCGCTTGACAAGCACCCGGTTCTGGAAGTACCACGTGAAGGAGAAGCCCATGCAAGCGAGCGTAGCGCCCGGCCCCGGCGCCGTCTACGGGTGACATGGCCTCCCCGGGGTGACGTTGACGAGAATGGGAGTTGACAATGAAGGCGGGGCGGATATTGCGGCGTTCACGGGGAGCGCGAGGCGAGCAGTGCGGTCGGTCGTAGCGGCTCAGCCGTACGATGCGGCCCGCCAGTCGTCGAGCCGGGCTCTGCGCGGTTCTACCGCCTTGCCCCACCTGTTCGGCTCCATCCGGCCGCATCTCTGTCACGCGCCCTGCAACGACCCGCATGCACGTCTCCCGCGTGACGTAGGGCCGCTTGGCGAGCACCGAGGTCCTTGCGATCAAACGTGGCGCCCGGCTCCAGTGCTTTCCACGGGTGACACGGCCCCGGCGCGGTGACGTTGGCGTGGTGGCGGAGGTGCGCGCTTCGGCCCGGC
>JBAXRL010000895.1:0-1833 GCA_037131205.1 Actinomycetes bacterium
CAGCACAAGTCGAGCCCGACTCTGCGCACGATGGTGCACATCGCGAACGCCCTGGGCTGCGATATGGCGCCGAGCGTGGCTCCCTGTGGCTTCCGGGCCCCGCGTCTCTTTGTGGCCGATGGCGGCAAGACCATTGCCGGGTACCGCAAGACCACTCGGCCTATCAAAGCTTTCGAGCGCACGTACTCAAGGTCCGACCGGATCGCCGTATGACTCTGGGCATCGAGTCGGTCCTGCGTCTCAGCGACTTCCGCGTGATGAAGTCGTACTTCGAGGTGCTCACGACCGCCTCCGCCTTCGACAAGTCCGAGCTGCACCTCGCGGTGGACATCGCGGTGCTGCAATCGGGCGAGTCGGACGACGATATGGCCGTGCAGCTGACCATCGACGTCAACCGAGAAGACGCCGAGTATGAGTCGTCCGGATTCACCGGCAGCGTCGTGGTCACCGGCTTCTTCGATGCGGGCGCGCTCAAGCAAGAGCGCCCGGATGACTGGGAACCCGTGCTCGTCTTCAACGCCGTGACGGTGCTGTTCGGCACGGTGCGCACGGTCTACGCCGATCTGTCTGCGGCGAGTCCCACGGGGCGAATCGTTCTGCCCGCCGTCAATGTGGGCCAGATACTGGACAGTGAGGCTGAATCGCAGGCACGCGAGGTTGTCGAGGTGGGCGAGTAGGTCAAAGCGACGGGGGGGCACGTGTCAACGAGTTTCGTGGCTTTCGATCTTGAGACGGCAAGGGTCTTGCCACAGCAGGCCGGCGACCTGCTGGCGCATCGACCTCTGGGTATCGCCTGCGCCGCCGCTGTCGTCCCAGGTCAAGCTGCGCCGGTGACCTGGCATGGTATGCAGGACGGCAAGCCGTCGGCGCGGATGTCCCGCGCAGAGGTCGGTTCGATGGTCGAACAGCTCACATCGTTCGTGAATCGGGGCCTCACGCTGGTCACCTGGAACGGGCTGGCCTTCGACTTCGATGTCCTGGCTGAGGAGTCAGGTCTGTCCAGCGACTGTGCTGAGCTTGCTCTCGACCACGTGGACATGATGTTCCATGCCGTGTGCCGGCTGGGGCACCGCCTCTCGCTTGGCAAAGCAGCTGAAGGATTGGGCGTGGGTGAGAAGACGGGCAGCGGTAGCGAAGCGCCGGCGATGTGGGCGGCGGGCCGGTTCGACGAGGTTCTCGGCTACAACGTCCAGGATGCGCGGCTGACTCTGGCTGTCGCCGAAGAGGCGCAACGCCGCGGCCAACTGGTGTGGATCACGGGCAAGGGGGTCGCCCGGAGCATGCCTCTCTCTGGCGGTTGGTGTAGCGTGCGAGACGCCTGTTCGCTGCCGCTGCCCGACACATCCTGGATGGACCATCCGCCGTCACGCGCGGATTTCATGAAGTGGCTGCCGCCGGGCATGCGAGCGTAAGCGGGGAGAGGCTTGCTGACCGTTCAGTTCACCACACCTTGGACCGTGTTCACACCGGCTGTGTTTCGGTACCTCAAATCCGAGTATGTCGAGGCCTTCTGGGCGGATGGCAGCCTCAGGCTCAGCTCCTTTGCGCAGTTCGCCACGCACGCCGATGAGCAACGTCACGACGCGAGTGAAGGCAGCGCCAGCGTGATCTGTCGCACCGACGATGGGGGCGGGCAGACCATCGCGGCAAGGGCGGTCCTCGGCCAGAACGCCTACGTGCTCTGCGGCGGTACTCATCACGACCCTCGGCTCATGAAGGCGTTCGACTGCGACTCGTACATCCGCATCGAGAACCCTATCGCCTTCGGGCAGGCCGTCGCGCGGCGCATTTCCGGCTTCAGCGGCGGTGCGGAAGGCCTTTGCCTGTACCAGA
>JBAXRL010000896.1:0-1831 GCA_037131205.1 Actinomycetes bacterium
AGGGATGTGCGTGCGGGGCGTTCGTGGACCGAGCGGGGCGGTTCCGAGACGGTTCCCTCGTAGCCCAGCTACGTGGGGATCCGGGGAGGGGCCGCATCCGCGATGTGTCCACGGGCGCATCCGTGCGTGCAGACCTGGCGGGATAGGCCCTCAGCAGCCGCCCGGACGCGACGTGGCCTGTGCCCCATTCTCGACGCGCAGCGCCGTCCGGGACATGCGCCAGTCGGCGGTGAGCTCGTGGCGAGAAGCCGGCGCCGACGCGCCTGACGTAGCGGCTCCACGCGTATCGCAGCCGCACGGCCCGTAGTACACGAGCCCGCATGAGCGGCAACGGTACTCCTCGATCCCCTCCACGGCGCTGAGCGGCTGGTTTTCGCCCGCGCACTGCGGGCAATCGAGCGTTCGCATCTCGGCCATCGGCGTGTGAGCCCTCCCAAATAGACCCGCGGACGCGAGCGTCGCATCCACCATCCGTCTATTGTGCACGGATCGGCGTGAATGTCCACTATCTGTATACACTTTATCTACATTGTGAATGCGCGCACGTTCACAAATGGGACGGATGAGAGCACGGAGCCGGACGACCTGGCTCACTCCAGGCCGGTGAGCCCCTCGCGGATGGCGTACTTCACGAGGTCGGTGACCTTGTGCAGGTCAAGCTTCTCCATGATGTTGCCGCGGTGCGTCTCCACGGTCTTGCGGCTGAGGCAGAGCAGCTCGGCGATGTCCTGGTTGGTGTTGCCCTCGGCGATGAGCTTGAGCACCTCGCGCTCGCGCGCCGTGAGCGCGTCGGCGGGTCTGTGCGCGGTGGGGTCGTGTACGCGCTGCAGGTAGTCGTGCAGCACCGCTTCGAGGGCGGCGGGCTGGAGCACCTGCCTGCCGCCGACGACGGCGCGCACCGCGGAGACCAGCTCGTCGACGGTCACCGTCTTCAGCAGATAGCCGGTGGCCCCGGCCTGCACGAGCCGCAGCACGCAGTCCTTGCGGTCGTTGCGGGTGAGGGCGAGGACCTTGATCTGCGGGTAGCGCCGCAGCACCTGGGCGGTGAGCTCGAGCCCGTTCATGCGCGGCATGATCGTCTCGGTGACGATGACATCGGGAGACGTGGAGCCGACCAGCGGGAGCGCCTCGAGGCCGTCGGACGCTTCGCCCACGACGGTCATGTCCGGCTGGGCGTCGAGCAGGGCGCGCACGCCCTGGCGCTCGATGGCGTGGTCGTCGACCAGCAGAATGCGGATAACGGCTCCCGGGGCGTGCACGCTTCCCCTCCCCGTGGCGCCGCGGCCGGCGTGGTCACCTTACGCGGCGCTGGTGTTCCTGACACCGCGATTGTAGGGGTTTTGCCCCAGACAGGCCAACGCCGCGCCCCGTTCGCGTGGCCGAGGCCGAGCGCGGGACAGGACAAAACGGCGTCGCCGCGGACGAGTGCGCAAGAGCGACGGGCCGGGGCGCCTTTCGGCGCCCCGGCCCGTCGCGGGATCAGCGTTGCGTGGCGGCGCCGTCAGGCTACTTCACCACGACGGTCTTCGCGGCGGACGTGTTCGACGCCGACGCATGGGTGACGCGCACGCGGATCTTGTACTTCCCCGTCTTGGCGGGCGCCGTCCAGTTCAGCGAGAAGCTGCCGCCGGAGAGGCTGGCGGAAGCTCCGTTGACCCATTTCTTCGACGTGGAGAGCCGGCTCTGGAGCGTCGCCTGCACGTCGTGCTGGGGCGTCTGCGCCTCAGAGCCGGTGACCGTGACGGTCGCGCCGGCGGTCGCGGACGCGGGTGCGGCGATCGACAGCTTCGTGGTATGGCACAGGCCGGACGTGGCGTTTGTCCGCGGCGCG
>JBAXRL010000897.1:0-1828 GCA_037131205.1 Actinomycetes bacterium
AGTGCCTCGTGGCGCGCATCGTCGAGATGGAGCAGGAGCTCGACGAGATCCACCCGGAGCGCAAGGGCAAGCGCCAGAAGGCCGTACGGCAGACGCAGGAGATGCTGGCCGAGTTTCTGGCCTTCGACGAGGGCGCCGGCATCTGACGCCGCCTGCGGCGGCCGCCGCCCGGCGCCAGGCCGCCCGGCGCCAGACCGGCGGACGCTATACCGGCAGGCGCGCCTGCGGCCGGCGCGTCCACCCGGCGAACGGGGCGTAAGAGAGAGCGTCCTCCGTCGCGCCGGCCAGGCCGATGTCGAAGAGGAAGGCGGCCGTGTCGACCGTCCCAAGGCAGCGCCAGTGGGTACCGTTGTCGGTCGTCCCGTACAGCACGCCCTCATCGGTGACGATGAAGTCGCGCGCCGAGCCGCCGTCGTCCGGATCTGCGGCCAGGATCAGCGTGAACGCGCTCGTCGTAGCACTCATCGCTCGCCTCCCTTGCCCGGACGCCGTGGGCGCCGCTTGCCTGCCCTCGGAATCGTCATCGGCGCGCGGCGGGCAGGCGACAATGGGTAGATTTCCTCATTCGCCCTGGGTATTGCAGGCGTGAGTCAGTGACGGCGCGATCGTCACCCCACCGGGTGACCGGCGGCGGAGGCCGGGTGTGCTACCATTGCAGCCTTCTCCAGCGACCCGTGAACGGAGCGTGATCACCTCATGAGCAAGGTCCGGCGTCTCGTGCTCGACGTGCTCAAGCCGCACCAGCCCACGATGCTCGTGCTGGCCGACAAGCTCGGCGACCTCGAGGGCGTCCACGGCGTGGACATCACGCTCATCGAGATCGACAACAAGGTCGAGAACATCAAGATCACCCTCGAGGGCGACGACGTCGACTTCCAGGACGTCGCCGAGGTCGTGCAGGAGTCGGGGGCCAGCATCCACTCCATCGACAAGTGCTCCACCGGCAAGCGTCTCATCGACGAGGTCGAGACCCCGCAGGACGCCGGCGCCAGCTGGCTGCGCTGAGCGCCGCCTTGCCCGACAGCCAGGTGGGTGACCGGTGAGCTTCCCGGCCCAGCCCGGCATCGGCGCGCGCCTGCGCGCGCGCGCCGCGACTCTGCGTCACTACCACGAGATCGCCGAGGTCGGCGAGATCGCCCGCCGCTACTTCGCCATGAACGCCTTCGACGGCGTGCTCACGGCGATCGGCGTGCTCGTCGGCGGGTACCTCGGCGGCGTCGACAGCCCGCGGTCGATCTTCGTCGTCGTGCTCACGACCGCGGTGGGCATGGGCGTGTCGGGGTTCTACGGCTCGTATCTGGTGGAGCGCGCCGAGCGCGGTCGGGCGATGCGCGAGCTCGAAGAATCCACGCTCTCGAGCCTCCAGGACACCACCATCGCCGCGGCGTCGCGGTACGCGATCGTCGTCATCGCCCTCGTCGATGGCGCCTCGCCGTTCGCCGCGGCCTTGATCGTGATGATCCCGTTCCTGTTCACGGGGGTCATCTCGATGCACACCGCTTATTTCGCGGCCGTCTGCGTCGGCCTGGTCGAGCTCTTCTTTCTCGGCGTCTTCCTCGGCGCCATCTCGCGCGAGCGCCTCTGGCTGTCCGGGCTGCGCCTTGCGGCCGCCGGCGTCATCGCTCTGGCCATCAGCCTTCTGCTCGGCCGAGGGATCGGCTGATGGGCGGCGCTCGCAAGAGCCCGGCCGCCGGCACGGCCAGCGTCGGGGGCGGCGCGGCCGGGGCCCGCGCGGCCGGCGAGGCCGCTGGTCCGGCCACGCCGGACCACCCCCTGCTCGCCGGCCTCAACGACGAGCAGCGCGCCGCCGTCACCCACTGCGAGGGCC
>JBAXRL010000898.1:0-1826 GCA_037131205.1 Actinomycetes bacterium
CACTACGACGCCCAGGATATCCAGGTCCTCGAAGGCCTCGAGCCGGTCCGCGAACGCCCCGGCATGTACATCGGCTCCACCGGCCCCCGCGGCCTTCACCACCTCGTTTATGAGGTGGTCGACAACTCCGTCGACGAGGCTCTGGCCGGCTACTGCGACGGCCTCGTCGTCACCATCAACCCCGACAACTCCGTGACCATCGCCGACAACGGCCGCGGCATCCCCGTCGGCATCATGCCCAAGTACAACAAGCCCGCCGCCGAGATCGTGCTCACCATGCTGCACGCCGGCGGCAAGTTCGGCGGCGCCGGCTACAAGGTCTCCGGCGGCCTGCACGGCGTCGGCGTCTCCGTGGTCAACGCCCTCTCCGAATGGCTCGAGCTCGACATCTATGTCGATGGTTTTCACTGGCACGAGCGTTTCGAGCGCGGCGTGCCGGTCGGCGCCCTCGAGAAGAGGGAGAAGCTCGGCAAAGACGCGCCCAGCGGCAC
Organism: Actinomycetes bacterium; assembly: GCA_037131205.1. Taxonomy (GTDB): domain Bacteria; phylum Actinomycetota; class Thermoleophilia; order UBA2241; family UBA2241; genus CAIXSE01. Next base: position 492 of record JBAXRL010000898.1, read on the forward strand.
CACCGTGTCGTTCATGGCCGACCCCGACATCTTCGAGGAGGTCGTCTACGACTTCCGCGTGCTCGCCCAGCGCCTGCGCGAGACCGCCTTTCTCACCAGGGGTCTGCGCATCGAGCTCAACGACGAGCGCGCCGAGGGCGAGAGCGTCGTGTTCAAGTACGACGGCGGCATCGTCGACTTCGTCGCCTACATCAACCGCGACAAGGACGCCATCCACCGCAGCATCATCTTCCTCGAGAACGAGACCAAAGACGGCGCCGTCGAGATCGCGATGCAGTGGAACTCCTCGTACAACGAGTCCATCTTCACGTTCGCCAACAACATCAACACCACCGAGGGTGGCTCGCACCTCACAGGTTTCCGCAGCGCGCTCACGCACACCATCAACGACTACGCCCGCCAGAAGGGCTTCCTCAAGGAGAAGGAAGAGAACCTCTCCGGCGAGGACGTCCGCGAAGGGCTCACGGCGCTCATCTCGGTCAAGCTCAAGAACCCGCAGTTCGAGGGCCAGACCAAGACCAAGCTGGGCAACACCGAGATCCGCAGCCTGGTCGAGGTTTCGGTCAACGCCAAGCTCGCCGAGTTCCTCGAAGAGAATCCCGCCGAGGGCCGGCAGATCATCGACAAGGCCGTCAACGCCGCCCGCGCGCGCAATGCGGCGCGCAAGGCCCGCGACCTCACGCGCCGCAAGGGCCTGCTCGAGGGCAGCACCCTGCCCGGCAAGCTCGCCGACTGCTCCATCAAGGATCCGGCGCTCAGCGAGATCTACCTCGTCGAGGGCGACTCGGCCGGGGGCTCGGCCAAGCAGGCGCGCGACCGCAGCTTCCAGGCCATCCTGCCGCTGCGCGGCAAGATCATCAACGTCGAGAAGGCGCGCATCGACAAGATGCTCGCCAACAACGAGATCCTCACCATGGTCAGCGCCATCGGCGCCGGCCTCGGCGACGAGTTCGATGTCGCGCAGGCGCGCTACCACAAGATCATCATCATGACCGACGCCGACGTCGACGGCTCGCACATCCGCACGCTCATCCTCACCTTCCTCTTCCGCCACATGAGGCCGCTGGTCGAGGCCGGCTACATCTACATCGCGCAGCCGCCGCTCTACCGCCTCAAGCAGGGCAACCAGGAGACGTACATCCACAAGGAGAGCCAGCTCGAGGAGATCCTGCTGCGCGGGCGCCTCGAGCAGATCCGCGTCGACAACACCGACACCGGCTTCACCTTCAGCGAGACCAGGTACCAGCGCTTTCTCAAGCTCTTCAGCGAGTACGAGGGCTGGGTCAAGAAGCTCAAGAGCCAGTGGGGCGGCGAGCTCATCGACTGGCTCAAGAA
>JBAXRL010000899.1:0-1826 GCA_037131205.1 Actinomycetes bacterium
ATTCCCTCAACCACGCCGGACCGCACGACGGTCGATCGCGTCCTGCGCGACGTGATGGTCGAGATGCGCGACGGCATCAGCCTCGCCACCGACGCCTATCTGCCGACGGCCGAAGGACCGGTTCCCACGATCCTCGTGCGTCTGTGCTACGGCAAGAGCGGGGACTTCTGCGGTCTGCCGGCCTTGGGCGAGTTCTGGACTCGCAAGGGGTACGCCTTCGTGGCGCAGGATGTGCGCGGAACCTACGGATCCGGTGGCGTATTCGACCCCGGCCACCCCGACAGTGAGGCCAAGGACGGCTACGATACTGTCGAATGGATCGCCGACCAGGAGTGGTCGAACAGCCGCGTCGCGCTGATGGGCGAGTCCTACTACTCGGTAACCACCTACGCGGCGGCGACGTTGCCACAGCCGGCTCTCGTCTGCATCGCTCCCGGGGACTTCCCCATCGACCGCTACGAGGGCTCCTACCGCGCCGGTTGCCTGAAGCTGGCGGCCGAGGCCTACTGGGCCATATGGTGGGTCGCCCCGCAGGAGCACGACGACCCCGGGAAGGAGCTGCCCGGCGTCGACGCCTGGCACCTGCCGGTGGCCGACATGGCGGCAGCGGCGGGTCTCGCCAACCACTACTTCGACGAGATGGTCGGCTACCCGATCCCCGGTTCGCGCTTCTGGGAGCACCGCTGTCGGCGCGAGGAGCACGAGGCGATCAGCATCCCGATCCTCCACTGGGCGGGCTGGTATGACAACTACCTCGGCCAGCAGCTCGCCGACTGGCGACGCTACCGGGAGCTTGACCATTCCGGAGGGCGCAACTACCTGATGATCGGGCCGTGGTGCCACGACGGTCCCTATGGACCGACCGAGCGGACTGGCATCCTACCGGTGGAGGAGGACGGCACCTACCGCTGGGACACCTATCAGGCGTTCTTCGACCGCTACCTGATGGGCCTCGACAACGGCTTCGGCGAGGACGGTCTCGTGCACTACTTCGTGCTCGGTGCCAACGAGTGGCACCGGGTGGACAGCTGGCCGCCGGCCGGCGTGGAACCGCAGACCTGGTTCCTGGCCGGCGATGGCTCGTCGGCGGAGGGCGGGCGCCTGGTGACGGCTTTGCCCGGCGACGAGGCGCCCGACGAGTACGCCTATGACCCGGCTGACCCGGTCGCCTGGACGGTCGGCACCGACCCCTACGAGTTCTCGTTCGCGATGGGCGATCGGCGCGCCATTGAGGTGCGCCCCGACGTCCTCGTCTACAGCAGTGACGTGCTTGCTGTGCCGCTCGAGATCGTCGGTGACCTGCACGCGGTGCTCCATGTCGCGACCGACGCCGTCGACACAGACTTCACTGTGGCCCTTGTCGATGTGTTTCCCGACGGAGGAGTCAACCTCATCCAGGACGGCATCCAGCGCATGAGTCTACGTAACCCCGAGAAGGGCCGCGAGCTGCTCGCACCTGGTCAGGTCTATGAGGTTCGCGTGGACATGTGGTCGATCGCCTACCGGGTGCCCGCCGGGCACCGGCTGCGCGTCGAGGTGTCGAGCAGCGATTTCGACCGCTACGATCGCAACCTGAATACGGCCGAGTCACTCCTACGGGGGACGACAACGGTGGTCGCACACCAGCGCGTCTTCCATGACCCGCATCGCCCGTCGCATGTAGTGCTGCCGGTCGTTCCCGGGCGCCACTGAAGCCCTGTCACCCGGTAGCGGTGGATCCACTCGCAGCGGTGAGGTGGCGGCATGCCTAACAAGCGCATCGAACAGGCTCGCGGCAAGCTTGGCGCAAGCATGAGCGGCGGCGCTCGCTGCTCATGCGCACCGCG
>JBAXRL010000900.1:0-1826 GCA_037131205.1 Actinomycetes bacterium
CCCCCGCTTCTCGAGCAGGCGGTGGTCAACCTCGTCGACAACGCCATCAAGTACAGCCCCGCGGGCAGCGCCGTCGAGGTGGCGCTCGTCGAAGCCGCGGATGAGATCGTGATCAGCGTGAGCGACCATGGGCCCGGCGTGCCGCGCGAGCATCTGCCGCGGTTGTTCGAGCGCTTCTACCGCGTCGACAAGGCCCGCAGCCGCGATCTCGGCGGTACGGGCCTGGGGCTGGCGATCGTCAAGCACATCGCGAAGGCGCACGGCGGACGCGTATCGGTCGACAGTCGCGTGGGCGCAGGCAGCACCTTCCGCATTCACCTGCCGCGCGCCTGAGCGGGCCTGAGGTAGAGGGATCAGGTCGGCGCGGCCCCGCGGCAATCTGACGTGTCGCTAACCTTCTGCTCACGGAGCACCTCTAGTCTCTCTCCATGGTGGCGCCCTCACGCTGCCGTCTGTCAGGGAATGACGGGACGAAAACGTCGCACGAGAGAGGTCACCGTATGAAGACGAAAGCGCGTTCCCGGCGCATCATGTTCCTGGTCGCCGCCGCACTGGCGATTGCAGCCCTCGCAGTTGCTGCCGCCGGCTGCGGCGGGGAGTCCACCGCCGACGCCGGCGCGCCGGCGGTGCCCGGCGACCCGGGCCTCACCCCGGTCCCCATGAGCGCCGACACCATCCTCGGCGCCGGCGCCAGCTTCCCCGCGCCGCTGTATATGAAGTGGGGCTCAGACTACAACGCCGTGTCCGGCGTGAAGCTCAACTACCAGAGCATCGGGTCCGGCGGCGGCATCTCCGCGATCGAGGCCAAGACCGTCGACTTCGGCGCCTCGGACGCCCCGCTCGAGCAGGCTGAACTGGAGGCCAGCGGCCTCGCGCAGTTCCCGATGGTCGTCGGCGGCGTCGTGCTCGTCGTCAATCTCGACGGTGTCGCCGACGGGCAGCTCAAGCTGACCCCCGACGTCGTGGCCGGCATCTACATGGGTACCATCGCGACGTGGGACGACCCTGCGATCGCCAAGGAGAACGCCGGCGTCACGCTGCCGGCGAGCAAGATCAACGTCGTGCACCGCTCGGACGGCTCGGGCACCACGTGGATCCTCACGCACTACATGACCGACGCCGCGGGCAGTGTGTGGACCGCGGGCGCCGACAAGGAGATCTCCTGGCCGGTCGGCGTGGGCGGCAAGGGCAACGAGGGCGTCGCCGCCAGCGTCCAGCAGCTCAGCGGGTCGATCGGTTACGTGGAGTACGCCTACGCAAAGCAGACCGGGATGACCGCCGCGCAGCTTCGGAACAAGGACGGACAGTGGGTCAAGCCGAGCATCGCGAGCTTCACCGCCGCCGCCGCCAATGCGGACTGGCAGGGCAGCTTGCCGAGCATGTACATGGTGCTCGTCAACCAGGCCGGCGCCGACACCTGGCCGATCACCGGCGCCTCCTTCATCCTCGTGCAGAAGGACCAGGCCGACGCCGCCCGCGGCAAGGCCGCGCTTGAATTCTTCAACTGGGCCTACACCAGCGGCGCCAGTGGAGCCACCGCGCTCGACTACGTGGCCATCCCCGCCAACGTGTACAAGCTCGCGCAGAGCGACGTCTGGCCGACGATCACCGTGAGCGGTACGCCGGTCTGGCCGTGATTCGGAGTGTTCGACTCGGCGACCCGATCTTCCGGATCGTCGCCACGGCTTGCGGCCTCGCTCTCGCCGTGGCCATGTTCGGGCTCGCCGGAGTGCTCGTCTATAACTCGTGGCCGGCGATCAGTGGTCTCGGCACGAGCGTCCTCACGACCGTCGCCTGGTCGCCGGTCGATCACCAGTACGGCGCCC
>JBAXRL010000901.1:0-1824 GCA_037131205.1 Actinomycetes bacterium
TGCCACGCTGCAGTCTCCAGAGCAGACCCGGGTTGGCGTGCACTCGCGACACGAATGCGCGATCGCCGAGCGGCGTGGCGTCCAGAGTGCCGGCCTCGAGTGCGCGCAGAAACCGAAGCTGGCCAGGCTCCAGTTTGAGCACCACGCGCAGAATCGCCTCGGCCCGCTGCCGTGCGATCACAAGATCGACCGGCCGATCGCGCCGGGCCAACGCCACGACTTGGGAGCGCCAATCCACCAGCCGCACCTGCTCCCCGGCGTTCGCCGCGTACTGCTCGGGCGACGGCGGCGGGTAGGCGGCGCCGCGAACGACGAGTACACGGCGCACGATCTCGAGATCGAGGTCCGGAAAGTGCGCCAGTTCAGCGACATCGAAGAGGTCGCGGGCGAGACCGCGTCGCGCCAAGGCGATGATCTTGCTGGCGGCGAGCTCCTCGAGTGCGAACGTCAGCACGGGCGGGGCAGGCAGATCGTCGCCGAATGGGTGCCGGAGGGACAGGCGCACGGGCTCAAGGACGGGCACGCGGTCGAGGAAGTTCAAGTCAAGCTTGAGTGCGTCGCCGCGACCGGCCGTGTTCTCGTAGCGCAGGATGAGATGCGCCAGTGCGTAGCTCTGCCGTGACCGCTCCACACGGTAGCCGGTTTCGCCGGCGAGCTCCTCCAGTTCAGCGAGCAGCGACGGGCGGCGCTGCTGGGCTTCCTCTGCTGCGGCTGAACCGACGTAGTCGAGGTCGAGGTCGACCGAGAGGCGCGGCGCCTCAAGATGCAGGAGGTTGAGCGCGGTACCGCCGCGCAGGAGGAGCTCGCCGGGCACGCGGGCCACGAGCTCGCCAAGCAGAGCGGCTTGACGAAAGACGCGCTCCAGAGCGGCAATCGGGAAGCCGCTCGCCTCAGCGACGCGCTCGTAGTAGCGCCGTGCCGGGTAGGAGCTCACACGCTGCCGGAGGCGAGATGGGCCGGCACGATGAGGTTCCAGCGAGAGACGAGGCGCCCGCCACGTCGACGCTGCGCCAGGTAGACGCGGTGGGACGGGCGCCGCTCGAGCAGAGCGCGGGCCAAGGTTGCCTCGGGTCCGCGCTGACCTGACAGCTCAAGCAGATAGCCGAGGCGTGCGGCCAGGGCGGCCTCGTGATGGCGGTCGACCCAGCGCAGGATTTCTTCGTCATCGAGTCCGGACATCATGTCGACGGCTCGCGCCAGCTCCTCGATCCCGCCGGCGTTGGCCGGGATGCGCACGCAGTCGACCAGGGTGCGTGCGGGATTCGTCGTGCGCACGAACTCCGCGCCCACGGAAACGCGCCCGATGCCGTCATCGACCCACGGCCGCGCCCAGCGGTAGCGCAGGCCGGCGAGCTCGAAGGCGCTGAAGCGGTGCGGGCTGGAGACGAGCACCTCGCTGCGCTCCGCCGGACCGGCGCCGTGAAGAGCCAGAGCCGAGCCGTAGACGAAAGCGTAGGGCTGCGCGATCCGCGCGCCCAGTCGATAGGGATCGGGCGACGCCCCACGGCGCACCCAGAGCCGCTGGCGCACCAACGCCAGGTCGCCGCGGCCGACGAGGTGATTGAGAGCGAGCACTGTGGCCTGGCGCGAGGCGTGCGTCAGCTCGACGGCCTCGTCGAGTGAGACGGGGTCTCCGGGCAGAAGCGCTTCACGGATCGTGGCAGCGGGACTCCTTGTTGTCATCGCGTTCCATTCATAGCCCGGTTGAGCTATCTACGGTACTCGATGACAACTACAGAGGCAACGTGGAGCACCCCATGCGGCATTGACGCTCCATGGGCAAAGCCCCATGCCGTCGGCGAAGGAGGCGCGGGAGTCCAGCGC
>JBAXRL010000902.1:0-1823 GCA_037131205.1 Actinomycetes bacterium
CGGCTTCGCCGCCGGGCTGGCCGCCGTGGACGCTGCCGTGGGCGTGTGGCGCACGCTGCTGCGCGACGGCGACGTCATGCTGCTTTGCGCCGACCACGGCGTGGACCCGACCACGGCGAGTACGGACCACTCGCGTGAGTACTCCCCGCTCCTCGCGCTCGGCCTCGCGCCGGGGCGCTACGACGGCGCCCAGGAGGACGTGGGCGCCACGGCCTTCGCGCGCCTCACCGGCGAGACGCCGCCGCTGCCCGGCCGGGCGATCGGTTGATGTCGGCGGCCGTGGAAGCTCTCGGCCGCGTGGCCGCCTTCGGCCCTCACGCGGCTGTCGTGTTCGGCTCCGGGCTCGCCGCCCTGCCGCCGGCGGCGGTGGTGCGCGCCGAGCTCGGCTACGAGGAGCTCGGCTGGCCGTGCACCGCCGTGCCCGGGCATGGCAACGTCCTGCAGCTCGTCGAGCTCACGGCCGGCGCCGCCGGTGGGCTCCGCCTGGCGCTGGCCTGCGGCCGCGCGCATGGGTACGAGGGGTGGCAGCCGGAGCAGCTGGAGCGCCCCGTGCGTACTCTGGCCGCGGCCGGCGTCTCGCGCTTCGCGCTGACCAACTCCTGCGGGGCGCTGCGCCCGGCGGTCACGCCCGGAGAGGTCGTGGCGTGTACCTCCGTCGTCGATCTGCAGGCGCCGCCGGTCGGTGACGCGCCGCTCAGCATCGACGTCTGCGGCGCGGCTGAGGCGGCGGCGGTCGCCGCCGCCATGGCGCCGGCGCCGGCGCGGACCGGCGTGTACGTCGCCGTCGCCGGCCCGCAGTTCGAGACGCCGGCGGAGGTCGCATGGCTGGCACGCCACGGCGACGTGGTGGGCATGTCGGGGGCGCCGGAGGTGCGCGCCGCGCACGCCGCCGGCGCCGCCTGCTGCATGCTCGCGTTGGTGGTCAACCGGGCGGCCGCTGTAAGCTCGCACGAAGACGTGCTCGCCTTCGGCGGCCGCCTTGCCGGGATCCTGGCCGCCGGGCTCGGCGCCGTCGTGACGGCGCGCTGGCCCGGCTTGATCTGACGCAGCGATGGAGGACGCCCCGTGGACTTCGTGAACGACGTGATCGCCTGGAAGCGTGACGGCCACGAGCTCGACGCCGGGCGCCTGCGCGCCTTCGTCGATGGTGTGGTCGACGGTTCGGTGCCCTCCTACCAGGCCAGCGCCCTGCTCATGGCGATGGTGCTCCATGGCCTCAGCGACGCCGAGACCGTGGAGCTGGCGCGCGCCATGGTGCAGAGCGGCAAGACGCTCGACCTGCGCGTCGTGGGGCGCCCCGTGCTCGACAAGCACTCCAGTGGCGGCGTCGGCGACAAGGTGACGCTCGTGTTGGCGCCGCTGATAGCGGCCTGCGGCGCCGTCTTCGGCAAGATGTCGGGGCGCGGTCTGGGGCACACCGGCGGCACCCTCGACAAGCTGGAGTCGATCCCCGGCTTTCGCGTGCAGCTTCCGCAGGGGGAATTCGTCCGCCAGCTCGAGCGCATCGGCGTCGCCGTGGTCAGCCAGAGCGAGCGCATCGTGCCCGCCGACCGCATCCTTTACGCCTTGCGCGACGTGACGGGTACCATCGAGTGCGACGGGCTCATCGCCGCCAGCATCATGGCCAAGAAGGTGGCCGGCGGCACGGCGGCGCTGGTGCTCGACATCAAGGTGGGGAGGGGCGCCTTCATGGCCGACCTGGACCACGCCCGCGGCCTCGGCCGGCTGTGCCGGCTCATCGGCGACGTCTACGAGCGCCCCACGACCTGCATCTTCACGAGCATGGAGTCGCCCCTGGGGCGCACCGTGGGCAACCGCCTCGA
>JBAXRL010000903.1:0-1818 GCA_037131205.1 Actinomycetes bacterium
GTCGCCGGCGTCGGCGCCGAGACCACCAAGGCGGCGCAGCCGGCTCTGCCGGTGACCGCCGCCGAGATCGGCGCCGACGCCGCGCGCTGCGCGGAGGCCGGCGCCTCCATGTACCACCTGCACGTGCGCGACGCGGCCGCGAGCCCGACGCAGGCCAAAGAGGTCTTCGCGGCCGCCATCGCGGAGATCCGCAAGCGCAGCGACATCATCATCCAGACGAGCACCGGCGGCGCCATGGGCATGAGCGCCGACGAGCGCCTGCAGCCGCTCGAGCTGGGCCCGGAGATGGCGTCGCTGACGACGGGCACCGCCAACTTCGGCGACGACGTGTTCTTCAACGACACGGCGCTGATGACGGAGTTCTATCAGCGCATGCAGAAGAAGGGCGTGCGCCCGGAGTTCGAGATCTTCGAGGCCGGGCAGATGGACAACGCCCTCAAGCTGGTCAAGAAGTACGGCCCGGCCGGCCCGCTGCTGCACTGGGACTTCGTGCTGGGCGTGCCGGGCAGCATGAGCGGCGAGCCGCGCAACCTCGTGTTCCTCGTCGACCGCGTGCCCGCGGGCTCCACCTGGACCTGCACCGGCATCGGCCGCTGGCACATGCCGGTGACCATGACGGCCCTGGCCATGGGCGGCAACGTGCGCCTCGGCTTCGAGGACAACGTCTTCTACCACAAGGGCGTACTCGCCAAGGGCAACGCCGAGCTCGTCGGCCGCGTGGCCCGCATCGCGCGCGAGTGGGGCCGCGAGACGGCTACGCCCGACGAGGCGCGGCGGATCCTCAAGCTGGGCAGTTACGCCGGCTGAGACAGATCGCTCAGCCCTCGTTCGCCAGGAGCCAGCGCCAGGCCGGGACCGCATGGATGATGCCGGCCTTGGTCTTGATCGTCTCTTCGTCGAGAAGCGTCACGATCTCGCCGGTCCGGAGCCCGGTCTCGCCCATGGCCTCGGTGAGAGCGCGGACCTCGCGCTCCCGGGTCGCCGGATCGGCGAGCGACGCGCACGACTGCACGAGCCGGCCGGCGCGCTGCTCGAACACATCACCGACCACGAAGTCGACCTCGTGGCCCGAAGCCGTGAGGTAGTACGAGACCTGACCCTGCAAGAGGCGACCCTGACGGCGCCGCAGCTCGAGGAACACGGCATTCTCGAGCCGAGCTCCGGCGTCGGTCGCCGTCACGTGCGACATCGCCGCGGCGAGCCCTGGGTCGATCGCGTACAGCTTGCGCGGGTTGGTGCTCTGGGCGCGCAGGGACTTCTTGAACACGGGGATGGCGAACACGAGGTAGGCGTCCTGGAAATGGTCGAGCAGCGCGTGCAGCGTGTCGCGGGAGACGCTGAGCCCGCGCGAGCGCAGGTCCGCGTAGACCTTGTTCACGCTGAACGCGCGCGCCGGCGACTGCAGGAGCAGTCGCGAGAAGGCGCGCGCGGCGGCGACGTTCTCCACGCGGCGCCGCTCGATGACGTCTCGAAGCAGCGCCAGCTCGACGTAGTCCTGCAGCGTCTGTAGCCGCGCCAGCGGCTCCATGGCCTGCACCTCGGGGAAGCCGCCGATCTCGAGGTATCGCTTGCAGCCGGCTTCGAGCCGCGAGCGCGATCTCGCCCCCGGCGTCGCCCCCAGGGGCGCCGGCTCCCCGCTGGAGGTGAGGGCCTCGGTCAGATCGTAGGGGAAGACCTCCACGGCAAAGCCGCGCCCGCGCAGCTCGGTGGCGACTTCGGTGTGCAGCAGCTTGGCCGAGGACCCGCCGAGCACGACACGCACCAGTTCCGTGTCCAGGATCCGTCGCACGAACCGCGGCCAGCCGGGGACCATCTGGA
>JBAXRL010000904.1:0-1818 GCA_037131205.1 Actinomycetes bacterium
GCGGCGCGACCGCGCCTCCCGCCAGAAAGTCGGCGACCCCGGCGGCCACGGTCTCGTGGAAGTTCTCGAGGCCCACGAGCTCGACGATGCCGTTGCTCTGAAGGTTCTCGTACAACGAGGTCGTCGCGCGCGCGAAGGCCAGGGCGACGTCGCGCTCGTGCAGCTCGGCGATCAGCTCCTTGAGCATCGCCGCCGCGGTGGTATCGAGGTGAGGGACCGCGCCGGCGTGGATGAGGACCTCCCGCACCGGCGGGGTCCGCCCTTCCGCGAGAGCGCGCACCGCGTCCTGGAACCAGCGCGCGTTGGCGAAGAAGAGCTCGCCGTCGAGGCGCAGGATCACGAGGCCGGGGATGGTCTCGTACTCGGGGTGATCCTCCACGCCGCAGTAGCGCAGGGCCGGATCGGCGACCGTTCCGGGAGCCCGGCCGAGGACGGCGCTGCTCGGCCGGTAGGCGCGGAAGACCAGGGCCAGCAGCGAGACGACCACGGCGATCACGAGGCCCATGAGGATGCCGAACACGAGGACCCCGGCGAAGCAGGTCAGGGCGAGGAGGAAGTCGGTGGCGTCCACGCGCCGCAGGCGGCGCAGCGCGCGGACGTCGATGAGGTGGGCGACGGCGGCGATGACGATCGCCCCGAGGACCGCCTCGGGGAGGTCGTGAAACAGCGGCAGGAGGAAGAGCATCGTGACGATGAGGAAGGCGAAGAGGATGACGCCGGAGAGCTGCGACTTGACCCCCGAGGCCTCGGCCACGGCGGAGCGCGAGAGGCTGGCGTCGACGGAGAAGCCCTGAAGGAGGCCGGCCCCCAGGTTGGCGACGCCGAGGGCGACGAGCTCCTGATCGGCGTTCACCTCGTAGCCGTGCCTGGCGGCGAAGGCGCGCGCCCCGGCGATCGACTCGGCGAAGGCGATCAGGGCGAGCGCCACGGCGTCGGGCAGCAGATGAGTGATGTCCCCGAGGCCGAAGCCTGGGAAGGCGGGGCGCGGCAGGCCGTCGGGGATCTCGCCGACGACCGCGACGCCGTGCTCCTGAAGGCCGAGGGCCGAGACGGCGACGATCCCCAGCGCGACGGCGACCAGCATCGCCGGCGCCTTGGGCGCGACGGCGCGCAGCGCGAAGATGATCGCGAGCGCCGCGACCCCGAGGGCCAGGGTGGTCGGGTTGGTCGCGGCGAGCTGGCGCAGCAGCACCCCGAGCTTGCCGAAGAAGCCGCCGCCGCCGGGCTCGACGCCGAAGAGCTTGTACAGCTGCCCCGCGCCGATGACGAGCGCCAGCCCGGCGACGAAGCCCGTGAGCACCGGTCTGGCGAAGAAGTCGGCGATGAAGCCGGCGCGGGCGAGGCCGGCGGTCAGAAGGAACGCGCCGACGAGCAGGGCGAGCAGCGCCGAGAGGGCGATGAAGCGGCCGCCGTCGCCGAGCGCCAGCGGCGCCACGGCGGCCGCCGAGTAGGCGGCCACCGCCGAGCTCGGGCCGACCGTGATCTGTCGGCAGGTGCCGAGGACGGCGTAGGCGAGCAGCGGCGCCAGGGCGGCGAAGAGGCCGGCCTGCGGCGGCAGGCCGGCGAGCGAGGCGTAGGCCATGCCCTCGGGCACGAGCACCGCCCAGACCGCCAACGCGGCGACGAGGTCGGGTCGCAGCCAGCGCCGCTCGTAGCGCGGCAGCCAGTCGCGCACGGGCAGCAGCGGAGGCTTGAGCTGCGACCAGCTCCAGACCCGTCTCTCCACGCACCCTCCCGCGCCGTCGCTCGCCCCTGAGGCCGGGCTGCCTTACGCGGCATTCTACAGGTGATGGCGGTCGCTGCGGCCAGGATCCGCGC
>JBAXRL010000905.1:0-1817 GCA_037131205.1 Actinomycetes bacterium
GCGGCCGCTTCTACGTGCCGGCGATGCGCGTCCACTGCTGCCCGACGTACCGACTCGTCGATGCTGCCTGGGTCCAGGACAGCGCCATAGGGACCGTGAACGGTGAACGCAAGACCGCTCTCGCGCGCGGCGCGCCGATTCCGAGGAGAGAGCAGGGTGTGGAGGCCGACCGAGCCGATCTCGACCAGACGAGTCCATGCGGCGAGGAGCTCGAGCGCTTCTGCAAGCTGCTTGGCCGCATAGAGCTGGCTGGGCGGCCCGATGTCGGCCGGCAGCCTCACTCCATCGGGAATCACGCCGCGGGGATGATGCATGTCGGCCGACTCAGGCCTGGGTTTCTGGGGGGGCGCTCTCGGCGGTGGCCGGTCAGTCGTGCGGCGTGCCGAGGAAGAGCCCCTTGGACGACCCCTCGGCCCTTGGCAGCTCGTCCGTGATCTCGTAGTAGTCGCCGGCCTCGGACAGCCAGATGTGCCCGGCGCCCTTGATCCCGGTGGGCGGATCGACGGTGCCGGCGGAGATGTACACGAACTCATAGCCCTCGGGATCCCAGAGGATGCTCGAACCGCACTCCGAGCAGAAGCCGCGCTGCACGTTGGGCGTCGTGTCCTTGTCGGTGTGGTACCACTTGAGCGTGCGGCTCTCCGTGATTGCGAGGTCCTCACGCTGCGCAGATGTGTACGCCGAGAAGTTGCCATGCGTGCGTCGGCAGTTCTCGCAGTGGCAGAAGAGGATGTCGCGCGGGGGGCGTTGACCTCATACTGCACGCCACCGCACAGGCAGCTTCCGGTCACCTTCCGCGCTTCGGACTCTGTCGACATCAGATCCCTCTCACAGTAGCGGCCTCTGTCGGCCGGCAGTATCCTTTTCTTTTTCGGTCACGTCAATGATATCCTTGACCGAAATTGACCGTTCGCTCAGCGGTTCGGCCAGACGACAGCGAGGAGACCGATCATGGGGCCCATCGGGGGGAGTGCGTCGGCGGAGCGTCTCGTCGCCGAGGAGCGGCGGCGGCGCATTGAGGAACTGCTGCGGCGTCAGGCGGTCGCCTCGCTGTCTGAGGTGATGGAGGTCACGGGGGCAAGCGAGGCCACGGTGCGGCGCGACCTCGTCCTGCTCGAGCGCCTTGGCCTCCTGGCTCGAACACGCGGGGGAGCGCGGTCGGTGCAGCGCCACTCGACGCTCGAAGAGGAGTTCGAGATCCGTCAGAGCCGCGACCGTCGAGAGAAGCGCCTCATCGGTCAACGCGCTGCCGGACTGATTGAGGACGGCATGACGGTCTTCCTCACGGATGGGACTACGTCCTATGCTCTCGCACAGTGCATCGTTCACCGTCACCTCACGGTCATCACCGGCGCGCTCAACATCGCGCAGCTACTGGCCGGAAGCGCGGGCATCGAGGTCATCGTCATCGGCGGGAGACTGCGCGCGACCTCGTTCGGCACGACCGGCCCCCTGTCGGTGGACACGATTCGAACCCTGCACGCCGACATCGCCTTCATCGCGGCTGACGGGATCACGCTGGACGGAGGAGTTCGGCAGTTCTCGCTCGATGATTCCGCATCGGTTAGGGCGATGAGCGAGAGCTCCTCGCGGACAGTCGTGCTGGCGTCAACTGGCAAGATCGGCTTCGAGGCGCGCGTGCGTGTCATCGACTGGTCTGAGGTGGACACGCTCATCACGGCGCGACTCCCGGCCCCGTTTGCCGACGGCCTTCCCAAGCGAGAGGTGCAAGTCCTGGTTGCGACGTAGGGTCACAAGGCTAAGGGCCTATCCCAATAGGTCTGCACGCACGGATGCGCCCGTGGACGCATCGCGGA
>JBAXRL010000906.1:0-1817 GCA_037131205.1 Actinomycetes bacterium
GTGCCGGCGACCATCTTGTCGCCGGCGCCGATGGCGTAGGCGATCTCGGTGTTGGCCGGAGCAAGGCTCACGATGCGGGTGGCCGGCTGGTCCATGGTGACCGTGACGCCGGTGCCGTCGGTCACGGTGATCGGACCGGACGAGGCGGAGGCGGCCGGCGAAGCCTCGACGCCGGCGCTGGCGTCGGAGCCGCAGCCGGCCAGCGCGAGCGCGCCGGCGACGGCCAGGATCAGAGCGGTGAGGATGGTGACCGCGGCGAGGCTGCGGCGCGTGCGGGTCGTGCTCATTACGGTTGGTGCTCCCTTCATGACGTTACTTCACTTCTCCAGCGGTGAACCTCAGGACCCAGTGGCCGTCGCGCTCTTCGCGGCCGTCCCAGACCAGCGGGACGGGCGTCGAGAACAGCGGCGCGGCGGTGACCATGGTGTGGTACTCCCCCTCTTCGCCGCAGGCATCGGCGCCTGCTGCTTCCAGCTCCGCAACAAGCTGAGGCGTGATCTCGCGACCGAGGAACGAGGCGTCGAGCCTGGCGGCGTCGACGGCCACCACGGTGGCCCGGACGCCGCCCGCCAGCAACTCGCCGATCAGCCGGCGCCGCGGCTCCTGCCAGAGCGGCAGGTGGCAGGAGAGGCCGGCGACCTCGCAGACCTGCTCGACCCAGACGCGGTGGCCTTCGAGGTCGATGTCGCCAAAGACGCCGGCCTCGACGCCCTGCCGCCGCAGATGGTGGAGGACGCCGACGAACGTGGCCTCGTAGTCGTCCCACGTGGTGGAGCCGGTGACGAGCGGGACGCCAAGCGCCTCGGACTGCGCCTCGAGAAGCGCCACGGGCAGGCCGTGACCGCGGCTGCGCTCGCCGTCCTCGTGCAGCATGCACACCAACGCCGCGGGCCGGCCGCCTGCGGCGACGCCCCGCGCGAACGCGAGATACGCGTCCTTGCCGCCGCTCCATGAGCAGAAGAAGCGGCGCCCGGCCAGGGTGGGGGTGCAGTCCGCCCGACCGGACGCCGCAGCCGTCTCGCCGCCTGCGGCGGCGGGGTTCGCCATCATGCCCCTGCCCCTCCGTCGCGACGGCAGTCGGGGCAGATCCCGTACACCTCGAGGTGGTGGCCGTAGATCGAGAAGCCGGTGGCCGCCGAGAGCCGCGCCTCGAGCTCCTTCACGTCGCCGTCGCCGTCGAAGCGGACGACGCGGCGGCAGACGCCGCAGATGAGCGGGTGGCTGTGGCCGATGGGCGGCGCGGTGTAACAGATCTCGCCGCGCCTGTCCTGCACGCGGGCGAGCAGGCCGAGGTCGCTGAGCAGCGCGACCGTGCGATAGACGGTGGCCTGGCCGACGCAGTCGCGGCGCAGGGCGTCGGCGGCCTCCGTGATGGTCGCGGCGCGGTCGGCGCCGGCGAAGTAGTCCCAGATCAGCCGGCGCTGCCGCGTGAAGGGGATGCCCTTCCCGCGAAAGACGGTCTCGATGTCGTGCGTCGGCTCAGGATCGGTCAAGGACGGTGCTCCCCGAACAGCAGTTGAGAACGGTTCTCACTTCTGTTGAGAAAACCTATCAACCGCTGCCGGGAGCGTCAAGCGCCGCCGCCCAGCCCCCGCAACGCAGGGTCAAACGGCGCCCTCGCCCTCAAGCTGCGCCAAGGAGAGCGCAGCTTCCTCGAGCTGGGCTTCGCTGAAGACCCGGATTCCTGCGTCCCGCAGGCGCGCCGCGGTGACGCCGGGGGCAAGGACGCGGCGACCGCTGAAGGACCCGTCGTAGGTGTAGGTCGCGCCGCATGAGGGACTGCCATCTTTGAGGACGGCGATGCGCACGTCCCTCGC
>JBAXRL010000907.1:0-1815 GCA_037131205.1 Actinomycetes bacterium
AGGTGGGCCTGAGCCCCGGGTACGTCTCCAAGGTCGTGCAGGAGCTCGAGCGACGCGGCCGCGTCGCTCGGCAGGAAGACGGCCTTGCCCTGCGCCACGGGCAGGAGCTCCTGCAGGACTGGGTGAGCGTGTATCGCAAGCGGTCTGTCGAGACGAGGAGCTACTTCGTCTCTGCGACGAGCGCGAAGGCAGTGATGGACGCAATGGAGCGGTCACTGCAGCGCGTCCGCGACGAGTACGCACTGACGCTGCAGGCCGGCGCCAGTCTCATCGTGCCCTACGCCGATTTCGACACCGTGGATGTGTACGTCCGCACCCTCGAGGCGGCGGGAGCGCTGGCCCGCGACTTGGGTGCACGGGAGGTGCAGCGCGGCGCCAATCTGCGCATCAGCGTGCCCTACTACCGCGTCTCGGCCTTCTTCGGCAGGCAGGAGGCCGCGGGACTCTGGGTGGTCTCAGATCTGCAGCTCTACCTGGACCTCTACGACTACCCGCTCCGCGGTCGCGAGCAAGCCGAACAGCTCTTCGAGCGCCGTTTGGGGCCGCAGCTTGCGGCGGCGGAGCGCGGCTGCCCATGAGCGGGACCTTGATCGCCTCCGCGCGCATCGCACCGCGCCCCCGCGGAACGGCGGAGCCGTTTCCGAGACAGCGCCTCTTTACAGACTAGACAAGACTTATCGCTTCTTGATAAGTTCAGTCTAGTCTGAAAAGGATCGCCATGGACCCACGCAAGAACCCCTACGCCCCCGGCGCCGGCGCCAAGCCTCCGGCACTCGTCGGACGAGGCAGACAGATCGAGTCGTTCGGCATCCTGCTGGAACGTCTCGAGAACGGCTACGTCGAGCAGTCCATGATCGTCACGGGGCTCAGAGGGGTGGGCAAGACGGTGCTCCTGGACGTGTTCCGCGAGAAGGCCGAGGCGCGCGACTGGGCCACCGTCGAGTGGGAGGTCGAGAAGAACGCCGCCTTTGCCCCAAAGATGGCGGCGCACGTGCGCCGGGCATTGCTGCAGATCGCGCCCAAGGCCAAGTGGACGGACGGCGTGCTGAGGGCCGCATCCGTCCTCAAGTCATTCACCGTCACGTTCAATCCCGATGGCGCGATGACCGCCGGCCTCGACATCGACGCACTCGCAGGCCTCGGAGACAGCGGAGCGCTGTCGGAGGATCTGAGCGACTTGTTCGTGGCGATCGGCGAAGCCGCCCAGGATCGCGGCGTCGGCGTCGTCTTTCTCATCGACGAGATCCACTTCCTGCGGCCTCCGGATCTCGAGGCTCTCATCGTCGCCTTGCACAAGTGCACCCGTCGATCCCTGCCCATCACCTTGGTCGGCGCCGGTCTACCCCAGATCCCTCGCCTGGCCGGCGAGGCCAAGTCCTATAGCGAGCGGCTCTTCCGCTTTCCCCAGATCGGCGCGCTGAACGCCGCGAGCGACGCCCGGGACGCCCTCGTGCTGCCGGCCGCGGATCAGGACGTCGAGCTCGAGGCGGATGCCATCGATTTCATGGTCGACTACACCCAGGGCTATCCCTACTTCCTGCAGGAGTACGGCAGGATCGTCTGGGACGAGACGTCGGCCTCTCCGGTGACCTTGGATGACGTCACATCGGTGCTGCCCCTGGTCGAGGCTGGGCTCGACGAGAGCTTCTTTCGCGTGCGTGCGGAGCGCACCACCGAGCTGGAGCTCAGGTACCTCTACGCGATGGCGGAGCTGGGGTCGCAACCGCACCGCGCGAGCGAGGTGGCGCGGCGCATACAGCGGACCGTGGAACAAGCCGGCCCGATCCGCTCGAGGCTCATCGACAAGGGGCTGCT
>JBAXRL010000908.1:0-1813 GCA_037131205.1 Actinomycetes bacterium
GCGGGACCCCTGCTCGAGACGTTCGTCGTCGATGAGCTCTTCCGCCAGCAGAGCTTCTCCGAGACGCGCTGCACGTTGTCGCACTTCCGCACGCGCTCGGCCGGCGAGGTCGGCGTCGTGATGGAAGGCCCCGGCGGCGCCATCGTGGGCATCGAGGTCAAGGCCGCGGACACCGCCACCTCGGCCGACGCCCGCGGCCTTATGACCCTCAGGGACGCGGCCGGCGAGCGCTTCGTCCGCGGCCTCGTGCTGTACACCGGCGAGCACTGGCTCTCCCTCGGCGACAGGATCGAGGCGGCGCCGATCGCCAGCCTGTGGGCGTAGACCGCCGGCCGGTCGCCTCAGTGAAGCGGCACCGGCCCGCGACAGGGGATGACCACTCGGAACACGGAGCCTTGCCCGACGGTGCTCTCCACAGTGATCTGCCCGCCGTGGGCGCGCACCAGCTCCTTGACGATGGTGAGCCCGATGCCGGCCCCGCCGGTCGCCCGCGAGCGGGACTTCTCGCCGCGCCAGAAGCGCGTGAACACGTGAGCGAGGTCCTCCGCGGGGATGCCGATGCCGCTGTCCGCGACCTCGAGCACGGCGGCGTCGCCGACCTGCCGCACAATCAGGCTCACGCGGCCTCCGGCATCGGTGTACCGCACGGCGTTGGTGAGCAGATTGACGACGACCTGCTCCAGGCGCTTCGGGTCGCCGGCGACGACCGTCGCGCGGAGGTCGGTGGCGAACGCGATGCCTTTGTCGGCGAAGCTCTGTTTGAGCGCCTCGGCCGTCGCGGCCGCGACCGCCGCGAGATCCACGGGCTCCGCGGAGAGAAGGAGGCCCGGGCGCTCGGCATCGGCCAGGGCCGACAGATCGTCGAGCAGCCGCGTCAGGCGCAGGGCCTCGTCGTGCATCGCCGCGAGGTTGGCCACCTCGTCGTCAAACACCCTGTCCTGAGCCGCTTCGACGCGGGCCAGCAGCCCCATCACGGGCGTGCGCAGCTCGTGCGCCAGATCCGCGACGCTCTCCTTGCGCAGCTCCTCTTCACGCTGAAGCGTCTCGGCAAGCGCGTTGAGAGCCTTGGCGACAGAACGGATCTCGTCGTCACCCGTCTCCTTCACGCGCACGTCCAGATCACCCGACCCCATCGCCTCAGCGCCTGCGCGGATACGCCGCAGGGGGCGGGAGAGGGTGAGTGCGAGGTACAGGCCGATGGCGAACGCGATCGCCGCGGAGGCGATGCCGGCGATGAGGTGCATGCGGTTGAGCTGCTGACGCAGCTGAGCCTCCTCAGCGGTGAGCAGACGCCCATTGGCCTGGCTCACGGTCACCCGCCCGATGACGCGTGCGCCTGCCGATACAGGTGCTGTCGCCGACGCTCCGCTCTGCACCGGCCCACTGGGCGGCAACCGCAGGATCGTGTGGTCGTTGTCGTCGATGAGCAGGACCGCGAGATCGTCGATCTGCGCCAGATGATGCAGTTCCATGACGGCGACCTGAGTCCAGCCTTGGCCCTGCCCGTACACGGTTGCGGCCACGTCGCCGAAGTGCGTCGCGGAGCGCTGAAGGCGCGCCTGCGCCGCGGCGGCGACGTGCGCGTCCATGTTCATGCTCGAGAGGACCGTGGCGAGGACGGCGGCCACGAGCGCGACCCCGACAAAGGCGATCACGAGCCTCGTGCGCAGGTCCCAGCGAAGCACCCGCCTCACAGCTTGGCGAGCCTGTAGCCGACCCCCGACACGGTCTCGACGTAGCGGGGGTGCGCGGCGTCGGGTTCGATCTTCTTGCGCAGGTTCTTCACGTGTACGTCGATGGTGCGCTCGTACCC
>JBAXRL010000909.1:0-1812 GCA_037131205.1 Actinomycetes bacterium
CGCCTGCAGCCGTCCGCAGGCTCGGTTCCCGGAGGGAAGATAAGGATTCCTTAACCCGAATCCACCGATAGCCCCCGCCAATCCGGCCCGACCGGCCCCGGAAGGCCTCAGTCGACCTCCTCGGCGGGTGAGGACCGCGTCAGCCGGTCGGAAACGCCCGGATGAGGGTCGCCGCAGGCCGCCGGAAGCGCTTCGCAGGCGCCGCAGGCCATCCTCAGGCCGGCCGCGGGCATGCCAAGGCCGGCCCGGTCAAGCTCTGGGTGATGGTGAGGGCGCGCGCTGCGCTTCAGGCAAGCAGCGGCACAGCGCGCAGGCGCGTAAGCGCCGCCATGAACTGCTTCTTCCAGGGCCAGTCGCGGGGCAGCGCCAGGCGCCGGCCCCGCGAGCCCCGCGTGAGCCTCCCGGAGAGGCTGAGGTAGCGCTGCCTCAGGGTCTTCATGCGCAAGGGCGCCTCCTGGAGCCCAAGGCGGTTCACCCAGACGCCGAGGTTGTGGGCGACGACCTGGAGGGCCAGCCAGGCGGCGTTGGCGGCGAACCGCCCCGAAGGCAGGTGGTTCAGCCCCACCCCGTACTTGAGGTCGCGGATCGCGTTCTCGATCTCGGCGTGGCGGCGGTGATCGGCTTCGAGAGCGAGGGTCTCGCCCTCGCGGTCGCAGATGAAGGCGTGATAGGAGTAGTTCGTGATGAGCGCCAGCTGGCTGCCGGGAGTGGGCGGCACGCGGCGCACGATGAGCCTTACCGGGAAGCCCTCCTTGCCGAAAGGCGTGTAGGGGATCTCGGCGACCGCGGCTCCTTCCATGAAGTAGGGGATCGGCAGCCACTGCTCCTCGGGGAGGCCGTCGAAGCGCGCGGGCGCGCCCTTGTGCAGCTTCATCGTGATCGAGAAGCGCACGTCCTTCTTGCGGCAGGTCCGCACCACCTTGAGGTTGTAGAAGCCCGAGTCGGCGCGCAGGGTGAGCTCGCCGCCGGCGCCGGCGCCGCGCAGGCGCGTGATCGTCTCGCATGGTGAAGGGCGCCTCGCCGGGACCGGCGCCGGCCCCCCAGGCGCGGGCCAGGAGGCGGCGCGACACGGCATCGAGCTGGCGCGCGTGGCCATAGGTGAAGGAGCGCAGGAAGACGCCGAGCGTCGAGGGCGCGCGCAGCTCCTCGTCGAGCAGGGCCGCGGTCGCGCCGGCGCGCAGGGCGGCGGCGTCGTCGATGCAGTCGCCGCCGGCGAGCGCCGAGTAGACGAGGGTGAGCGCCTTCACGCCGGGGCTCGCGGCGCCGGGGGCGCGGCCGAGGTCCACGTGCTCGTCGAGGAGCTCCTTGAGGCGCAGCCTGCCGGCCAGGGTGGCGGGCAGAAGGAGGCCGGCGCCGGCTACCGCGTGAGTGTCGGAGAAGTCGACTGACAAACGTTCAAGGCTGTGAGAAGATCGCATCGGACAAGTGCCTTTCTCGATGGGGTTCTGTGGCGTCTTTCAACTCCCATTATCCCAGCACAGAGGGCACTTGTCTTCCCTTTGCCACGTGTTTCTCGCGGGGTTCATCGGTGGATTGGGGCTTAACTGTCGGGTCGCCTGCAGCCGTCCGCAGGCTCGGTTCCCGGAGGGAAGATAAGGATTCCTTAACTGTCGGGTCGCCTGCAGCCGTCCGCAGGCTCGCTCGCCGGAGGGAAGATAAGGATTCGCCGGAATTCCTTATCTTCCCTCACAGTACTACCCCCGCCCCGGCGGCTCCGCAGGCTCGCGGGCGGGCGGCGCGGGCGTCCCCGGCGACCCGGCGCGGGGTAGTGTAGGGTCGGGCGCTGGCGCGGTGGCGTCTCGACCTGAAGGC
>JBAXRL010000910.1:0-1810 GCA_037131205.1 Actinomycetes bacterium
CGCGTAGGGTCGCCGAAGACGTCGGCCAGCTTGCCCAGGTACGTGCCGTCCTTGTCGTAGGCGGTCTCCACAGCGGTCACTCTATTCTCAACGCGCGGGCGGCGCAAAGGCCGGCGAGCGTCCCACTGCGCATTCTCTCGTCAGCGGCGCAGCCGGGCGGGCGGGCGCAACCCGAGTTAGGGAACCCCGCGCCCACGGGAATGCAGCAGGCAGCGGTGCGTCCGCCTCATGCGGGCGGCGGTCGCCGACCAGCCGACAACGCCGAAGGGAACGTCATGATCAAGGTCAGAACCTTCACCACGCCCATCAAGATCTTCGCCACCCGGCGCGAGCTCGAGGAGCTCGACGAGCGCGTGAGCGCCTTCCTCAACGAAGAGAGCGCCGCCAAGGTCTATTCAGTCGGCGACACGACGACCGCCGGCGAGAACGGTGAGACCATCGGCCTGATCCGCACCGTGGCGTACAGGGTCGACGACGACTGACCAGGGCCGGCGCGCCGACATGACCGACCCCATCCCGGCGGAGGCCCGCGCGGCCAATCTGCGCCTGTGGAACGCGTGGACCAAGGTCCACGAGAAGAGCGCGTTCTACGACGTCGCGGGCTTCAAGGCCGGAGCCACGTCGCTGTGGCCGCTCGAGCTCGAAGAGCTCGGCCCGCTCGTCCACGAGGGCACGACGCTGCTGCACCTGCAGTGCCACTTCGGCATGGACACCCTGAGCTGGGCGCGCCTCGGCGCCGACGTCGTGGGCCTCGACCTCTCCGACGAGGCCATCGATCTGGCGCGGAGGCTGGCCGACGAAGTCGGCCTCTCCCGCCGCGCCGAGTTCGTCTGCGCCGACCTCTACGACGCCGACGCGCATCTCGGCGGCCGTGTCTTCGACATCGTCTTCGTGAGCTGGGGCGCCATCGAGTGGCTCCCCGACCTCGAGCGCTGGGCGGGCGTCATCGCCCGGCGCCTCGCCCCCGGCGGGACGTTCTACATGGCCGAGATCCACCCGTTCGCCGGCGGCCTCGACGAAGTGCCGGGCGAGCACGACGTGCGCGTCAAGCACCGCCTGCTGCCGGCGCCCGACGAGCCCGTCGTGGAGCCCGTCGAGGGCAGCTACGCCGACCCCGGCGCCGACACGACCGGCCTGGTCTCGTACGGCTGGGCGCACAGCTTCGCCGAGATCCTCGGCGCGCTCACCGGGGCCGGCCTGCGCGTGGACCACCTGCACGAATTCCCCACCTCCCCGGCGCCGTTCTGGGACTGGATGATCCAGGACGAGGCGCGCTGGTGGTGGCTGCCGGACGGCGCGGGCGGCCTGCGCAAGGACCTGCCGCTCAGCTTCTCCATCCGCGCGACCAAACCCGCCGGCTGAAGGGAGGATCCACGATGCTGGACGACTACCTCAAAGCGAACCTCGCGAGCTGGGACGAGGCCGTGGGCCTGCACGTCGGCGCGCAGATGTACGACGTGCAGGGCTTCAGGAAGGGCCGCTGCTCGCTCTCGAGCATCGAGCTCGCCGAGCTGGGGCCGACCGTCCACGAGGGCACGACGCTGCTGCACCTGCAGTGCCACTTCGGCCTCGACACCCTGAGCTGGGCGCGGCGCGGCGCCGTGGTCACCGGCGTCGATTTCTCCGGCGAGGGGGTCAGAACGGCGCGCGGGCTGGCCGACGCAGTCGGCCTCTCCGCGCGCGCCGCCTTCATCCAGAGCGACGTGCTCGCGCTGCCGGACGTGCTGCAAGGCGGCTTCGACGTCGTCTTCAGCTCCTGGGGGGCGCTCATCTGGCTCGGCGACCTGGAGCGCTGGGCGCAGGTGGTCGC
>JBAXRL010000911.1:0-1809 GCA_037131205.1 Actinomycetes bacterium
TCGACCGCATCTTTCGCATCTACCCGTCCCGCGGAGAGGCCATCAAGGCGGCCGCGCCCTGAGAGCTTCGGCCGTACCACCACTCCAGAAGGCGGGCGCCGGCGGGTCACACAAGGCGTGCGCCGGGGGCGACGACGATGGAGCGCCGCGGGGGGCGGTCACCGCGGGCAGGCAGTCTCCACAGTGTGGCCGACGACATGTTGAAGACGAGGACATACGGGGTCGGGCGCATCTGCACCAGGGATGGGTGCGGGACTCGCCTGTCGGCGTATAACCCGTCCGGCGTGTGCGCGCTGCACGGCGGCGCCTGGCAGGACAGCTTTCAGCGCGGCGCCCGCAAATCGAGCCACCGCGAAGAGATCTTCCGCCACTGTGCTTTCGAGCCGTGCGCTCGCGAGTTCAGGACCACGAACCCGGCCAAGAAGTACTGCACCGACTCCTGTCGCATGAAGGCGTTCCAGGCGCGCCTCATGGCCGCGCGCCGCATGGGCGACCTGCGCGGCGCCCGGCGGGCCGGCTGAGCGCGGCTCGGGCTGTGGCCCCGGGGCGCCGCCCGGCAACAGCCCGGCGACGTCCGCGCGCCGTCCGCCACAGTCTCAGGCAGGCGCCGGGCTGAAGGCCGGCGGAATGACCGGCAGGCGCCCGCTCACCAGCCTGCTCACCGCCTCGTCGACCGATTCGAAGACCGGCACCACGTTGGGCAGCCCCACCAGCGCCAGCACCCGCCGCACCTGACCCGCCGGGCGCACGAGCACAAGCTCCTTGCGCCGTGCCCGTTGGTCGGTCAGCAGGCGCACGAGAAAAGCGATGAAGCTCGAATCGACGAACGTCGTGCCCGCGAGGTCGATGACGAGATGGTCCTGGTGGTACAGCGGCCCAAGCCGGCGCCGCAGGAACCGATCGATGTGGGGCACAGTGTCGAGATCGAGCTCGCCCGAGAGCTCGAGCACGGGAGGCGTCGCGGTGGCCCCCGGAAAGCTGCTGATGCGGAGCCGGACCCCGTGCGCGACGAGCTCGTGAGGGCTGCTTGATGGACGCGCCAACGTGCTACCTCCCTGTGTCGAGCCCGACCTGCGCGGAGGAAGCCGCGCCGGCGTATCATCGCGCTGAAGACCACCTGCGCCTTGCGAGCGCCAGCGCGACGTTAGGGCACGGCGAGCGCCCTGTAAAGGGCTGCACCGGGAGCTTTGGCAGGTTCGCGGATGAGCCTCCGCGATAGCCTGAACGTCGGCCGCGGAACCTCAGGCGAAGGTCGAGACGGCCTCAGGGTAAGGTCGAGACTCCAACCGACGCCCGGCGACCGGCCTGGCCGCGTCAGGATCCGGCCGCGTCAGGACCCGTCGGCGCGAGCCGCGAGCTTGAGCTTGCGGTTCTGCGGCTCGCGCTCCTTGAGCACCGTGAGGATGGGGCTGGCCACGAAGATCGAGGAGTAGGCCCCCGAGAGGATACCGACAAGCAACGCGAAGGCGAAGTCCTTGAGCGTGGCGCCGCCGAAGAGCAGCAGGCAGAGCACGGGGAGCAAGACCATCATGGTCGTATTGATGGAGCGCGTGAGCGTCTCCCAGATGGACACGTTGACCATGTCGCCGTAGGGCAGGCGGTTGAGCTTGGGCTGGTTCTCGCGGATGCGGTCGTACACGATGACCGTGTCGTACAGCGAGTAGCCGAGGATGGTGAGCACCGCGGCGATGGTCGCGGTCGTGACCTCGCGCCCCGTGAGCGAGTAGATGCCGACCACGATGAGAAGGTCGTGGACCTCGGCGGCGATGGCGCCGATGGCGAACTTCCACTGAAAGCGGAAGGTGACGT
>JBAXRL010000912.1:0-1809 GCA_037131205.1 Actinomycetes bacterium
GGCGGCCGCGCGGTAGGTCGTGATCGCCCACGTCGGGTCGCCGGAGACGGTCCACTGTGAGGTGCTCCCCTCGAACCCGTCGTAGAAGATGGTGACGCCGGTGGCGACGCCGGGGGCGCCGGACGCAGGCTCGATGAAGACGGGCAGGCCCGGGAGCAGACTCCCCCGCGCGCCCATCTCGGCGGGCGGCGCCCCGCTCATGGCGGGACGCGCCGGCGCCTCGGACGCCGTGTCGGTCGTCATCGATTGCGAACGCGCCGATGCGCTCGCCGCGGCGCAGACCATGACCACGAGAACGCTGACGAGGAGAACGGTTGCCTGGGCGCCGCGGCCGCTGTACCGCCATCCCCGCCGGCGACCGTCGGACCTGCACGTGCGTGCGCTGCGAGCTCGCGGCCTCATCCGGACCACCCCCTGTTCCTGTGCGACGGTCTCCCGCCGCTCACCCTTGCATCGGTTCTTCCATACCCTTTCTACGCCATGGCTCACGTATGTCAAGCAGTGAGTCGCTCATCTTGCCCACGATCCTTGACGCGGGGCTCGACAGAGCGCACGACTGGGCGCGGCCGCGGGGCCGGCGGTCCCCTGCGAAACGGGGTCAAGGGGGTCGTGGCGCGGCCGCACACTGTGACGCGCCGACCAGCGCCGTGTCGCCGGGCAGAGAAACCGGATCGCCGAAGAAGGCGGTGGCGACGCCGTTGGCGGCGCTGAGCGCCCGCGCGGAGACGAACGCCAAGCCGCTGCCCGTGGCCTTGGCGAGGGGCGACGAGGCGAACGTGCGCCGGCGGTCGGCGCGCCCCAGGAGAGCGAAGAGCGTGGAGCAGCCGACGTTGACGACCTGGTTCCCGACCGGCAGACCGAGCGCCGGCGGCGCTGTGATCCGCGCCGCCCGCGCCCATCCCGCCAGGCGGCGTCAGTGCGCGGTGAAGCGCCCGCCGGCCGAGGTCACGGGACCACAGTGAAATTCTTGTAGGGCGACTTCACGAGTCTCCCGGTCCCCATCTCCTTGGCGGTGGCTTGGACCCGCCACTTGCCGGGCTTGAACCTCGCACCCGCCGAGTAATTCAGCCCTTCGGTCGGGTCCACTGGGAAGACCTTCTTCCAGGCCCTCGACGGGATCTGCCACTTCCCATCGAGGAAGTGCTCCCAAGGGATCGCGAGTCGGAACTTTACGTAGGCCCCTGCACGGGCGATCCCAACGGGACCCCCGGTCGTCAGCGTCGACCTGAGCCAGCCAGTGAATCTGACGCGTGCGTTGGCGTGGACCTTGGAAGGGCCTTGCAGCGGCGTCAGCCTCCAGTGGAGCTCCGTGGGCGTGGGCGGCGGCGTGGGCGGCGAGCTCGGGATCCCGTACGCGGAACACATACCTTTGCCGCCGGTGCCCGAGTTCTGCGACCAGGTGGACGGGTCTGAGTCGATCACCGTGTACGTCCCGCCCGGGATGAGCTGGTTCGGCTCGGCCACCCAGTAGGCATTCGGCGCGCCGCCTTGGCCCGGCCGAGTCGTCGTATTCCAGGGACCGAACGTCATACCGTTCGACGCCCTCAGCGTGATCTTGCCCGCCGGTGCGCCCTGGCCCCCGTTCCAGTGGTAGGTCCTGACCTCGGTCACGAAGCACGTTTCGACCTGCACGACGGTCGGCGGCGTGCCGCCGCCGCTGACGGCGCCCACGTTGCCGACCTCCCACATGAGCACGGGATCGCCCGGAGGCGCGGACGCGGGTGTGAAGGCGGCGGCGCCCGCGGCAAGCGCCAGGGCGAGGGCGAGCAGGACGAGCGCCAGGCCGAGGAGCCTGGAGGTGCGCCGCCG
>JBAXRL010000913.1:0-1802 GCA_037131205.1 Actinomycetes bacterium
TTCTCACCCAACACGGCCGCAGCACCGCCGTTCTCATGGACGTCGGAGTCTACGAAGGCCTGCTCGACGAAGTCGCACTGGCTCGAGCGGCTCGCACCGGTGAAGAAGAGCTCGCCGCCGGAAAGACCATTGCGCATGAGGATGTCGAGGCCCGCATCAGGGCGCGGCTGGGCAAGTGAGGGTCGTTTGGACCGGCCAGGCCGACGCCATGCTCGCGGAGGCCTTGGACTACATTGCGGCGGACCGACCCAGTGCCGCGCTTCGCTGGCTTGACGATGTCATACGGCCGTCGAGATCGCTTGCTCAGCTCCCCGATCGGGGCCGCATAGCGCCGGAGCTTCGGCGCCCCGAGATCCGTGAGCTTCTGGTCGCTCAGTATCGGATCCCGTACCGACGCGACGATGACCAGGTCACCGTGCTCGCCGTCCTGCACGACAGACGAGACTTCGATCTTGAGGAGCTCACGGAGGCCGGTGAGTAGAGCTGCAACACGTTCTGTGAGATTCGTCAGTAGTGGTATCGCAGCAGGGCAATCTGCAGTTCGTCGCCCTGGATCCTGCAGACGATGCGGTGCTCGTCCGTGATCCGCCGCGACCAGTACCCCGCGAGGGCGTGCCGGAGGCCTTCCGGCTTGCCGATTCCCTCGAACGGCGAGCGCTGGATTTCCTTGATGAGCGCGTTGATGCGCTGGACGACCTTGCGGTCGGCTTTCCGCCAGTACACGTAGTCGTCCCACGCGTCCTCGGCGAAGACGACCTTCACTCCACAAGCTCCCTCTCTGCGCCTGCGCCCGCTTCGAGCCTTGCGATGGACTCCAGCAGCCGCCGTGCGTTCTTCGGGCTGCGCAGCAGATACGCTGTTTCCTCGAGCGCCTCGTAGTCGTCGAGCGAGATCATGACCACGGACGCCGATGCCCGGCGCGTCACGATGAGGGGGGCGTGGTCCTCGCACACCCGGTCCATCTGGCTGGCGAGGTTGGCGCGTAGTGTCGTGTAGGGAATGGCGTCCATGTCTTCCTCCAGGAGTCACCTGTACAGGTAATGGTACGACAACACGACTCACAGAACAAGCGCGTCAACCAGACAAGGCGCTGGTACGGTATTCTCGTGCCCGCAGGCGCAGGGGCGCCCTGCAGGTTGCGTTCGACACACCCCAGGATCTCCCGCTGGAGAGGATTCCGTTGGATGCTCGGGCGGCCGCGGCCGTCGGCGCGCCCGCCGGAGCCGCCGCGGCGGGGTAGTACTGTGAGGGAAGATAAGGAATTCCGGCGAATCCTTATCTTCCCCCCGGCAACCGAGCCTGCGAACGGCCGTACGCGCCCCGACAGTTAAGGAATCCTTATCTTCCTTTTTGGCACTACCCCGCGCCGCGGCCGCCGCGCCCGCCGCGCCCGCGCGCCCGCCGGTTAACCGCCGCGCTCGCCCGCGCGCTCGCCCGCGCGCCCGCCCGCGCGCCCGCCCGTGCATCCGCCCGGCGAGAAGCCGGCGGCTTGAACCAGCGCTCTGTTCTCGTCAGCTTCCCTGGCGGCTTCGCCGCCCGCGGCCGTTGAAGATGAGCGAGGCAACGCTGTGTTCTCAGGCGAGACGAGACGGCGGCGTCAAGGTTGACGTTGGCGCGCCGCGCACGCGCCCGCCGGCAGGCGCATGGTCGAAAACGGCCGAAGCCGTTGACGGGACTTCCAACGGTCCCGTTGGAAGTACCGTCAGCGGTGCCGCCAACGGCATTCGGTCGCGCAGCACCTATGCCGGGGGCGGCGACCACGGCCTTCCGCGCCCGACGGAAGGACCGGGCCGCGGCCGCCG
>JBAXRL010000914.1:0-1802 GCA_037131205.1 Actinomycetes bacterium
GCGGAGAAGTCCTCGAGCTTGCCGGCCCCGTAGGGAAAGCGGAACTGGTCGCCGCCCATCACCTGGCGGATGGCGAAGATCGAGAACGACTGCACGGTGATGGAGATAACGCTCTGCACGGTGTACACGACCACCGCCGACGAGTTTGCCAGCGCCGCCATGACGACGAACATCACGGCGAACGGGAAGATGCTGAAGTAGCCCCAGAGCATGATCCGGTAGAGGCGGCGGTCGTCGTCGGTGGTCGCGGCGGCGAGAGCCGCCGCGGGGCGTCTGCGCACAGTCGAATTGGGTGCGTCGGTTTCCATCTGCTCCGTCCCTACCCTATCAACCGGGGTGCGCCGGCGCTTGAGCGCGCGGCGCGCCGGCGAGGCCGGCGGGGCCGGCGGGGCCGGCGAAGGACTGCCCCGGCCGCCGCCGAAGTCCGCTCCCGACCGGCGCCGGCGGAGTGGACCCCTGTGAGCATGACGCAGATGGGCGAAGAGGGCGGCGTGATTCTCGCCGCGGTGAGGCCGGCCGCCGAGCGCGGACCGCGGCCGGCGCTGCGCGGGGCCGCCTGGACGAACGTGATGTGGGCGCTGGCCGCCGTCTACCTCGCCGTCATC
This sequence comes from Actinomycetes bacterium, assembly GCA_037131205.1. Classification (GTDB taxonomy): domain Bacteria; phylum Actinomycetota; class Thermoleophilia; order UBA2241; family UBA2241; genus CAIXSE01. Next base: position 606 of record JBAXRL010000914.1, read on the forward strand.
GTGATCACCACGCTCAGCGGCGCACTGTCGCCGGGAGTGGTCTCGGCGCTGGCCCTGACCTCGCTCACTGCAGCCGCGGTCGTGCACGGGCTGACGCTGTATCGCGTCCGCGATGTCGTCGTCTTCTACGTGCTCACGTTCCTGGTCAGCAACCTCTTCGAGAACCTCAGCATCATCACAGGCTTCCCGTTCGGCCACTACCACTACACCGCCGAGCTGGGCCCCAAGCTGCTCCACGTGCCTCTGGCCATCGGCCCCTTCTACGTGGCGGCGGGCTACATGTCGTGGGTGCTGGCGCTCGCCCTCCTGCGCGTCTGGAACAAACGGCTGCGCGGGTGGACCACCGTGCTCGTGCCGCTGATCGCCGGCGTACTCATGGTGGCCTGGGACGTCTGCATCGACCCGTCGGACTCCACGATCCACAAACAGTGGATCTGGGAGCACGGCGGCGGCTACTTCGGCGTGCCCCTGGTGAACTACGCCGGCTGGTTCCTCACCGTCATGGTGTTCTTCCTGGTCTTCGCCGCGTACCTGCGGGTGAGCAAGAGGAGCGGCGCGCACGCGGGAGCGGCCCGCGCCGCCGACCGCGAGCAGGCGCCACCCCTGCCCAAGGCGTTCTGGTACCAGGCGGCCCTCTTGTACTTCGGTATGGGCCTTGCCAGACCGCTGCTGGCGCTCACCACTGAGAACAAGCAGGTGACCGACGCCGCCGGCCACATCTGGGCGACCGCCGACATCTATCAGAGCCTCACCCTGGTCACCGTGTTCACGATGTGGACCTTCGCCCTCCTCGCCGCGGTGACGATCGCGCGGGAGAGCCGCGGCGACCTGTAGGTACTCGGCGCAGCCGGTCACCCTCGGTCCCTCGCCGCTCGGGAAGAGCGACGGCGGCCCGGCCGGGCGTCGCGCGAGGGTCTTTCAAGCAACGGTACTCCCAACAGGCCCCGTTGGAAGTACGTCCAACGGCTTTGCGGCAATCGACACATGACCTTCCCGCCGCTGCGGGCGCCGTCTCCGCCGGCCCGCGGGCGCCGTCTCCGCCGGCCCGCGGGCGCCGCGGCTGTCACCCCCGGCGGCCCGCCGGCGGCGAGCGGCCGCCGGGCGGCAGGCGCTCGTCCGCCGCAGCCGCCGGGCCGGCCGCAGCCGTGGGAGCCGCCGCGGCGGGGTAGTAGTGTGAGGGAAGATAAGGAATTCCGG
>JBAXRL010000915.1:0-1798 GCA_037131205.1 Actinomycetes bacterium
AGCGAGCCGCGGGCCTTTGGAACCAGCCGTCCCCCGTGCGACAATCGCTCGCAAGCTCACGAATCGTCGTCTTCTCCAGGATGGGGTGAAGCATGTCCAAGACACCGCTGCTGCTGTTGGCCCTGGTCGTCCTCGCCTTCACCTGCCTCGTGAGCGGGGGAGCGGCGCTTTCGGCCCCCGCCGCAGACATCACCGCGCGCCAGCTCGTGCAACCCGGCGCCCTCATGGGGCCCGGCCCGGACAACCTGAAGTGGAGCCCCAAAGGAGCGCGGCTCGCCTACACCCTGGCCGCGGACGCGGGCGACGTCCTCTGGCTCTACGACGCCTCCACCGGCGACAGGCGCGTCCTTCTCGATCCCGCCGGCAAGCCCGACCGGATCGACGTGACGTCCGCCCAGTGGTCGCCGGTTGGCAGCGCGATGCTGCTGGCCGGCGACACCTCGCTCTGGGTGCTGGACGTAACGTCGGGCCGCGTGACGAAGGTGTCCGCCAAGGGCGAAGGCGCCATCGACGCGATGATGTTCACCCCCACGGGCGCGCAGGTTTCGTACACGCGGGGGAACGATCTGTGGGTAACGCGCCTGCGCGACGGCCAGGTGCGACGCCTTACCAGCGGCGGCAGCCAGGCGGTCTTCAACGGCTGCCTCGACTGGGTCTACAACGAGGAGCTGGCCACCCGCGCCGCCCAGCCAGGGTACGCCTGGTCGCCGGACGGCAAGTGGCTGATGTACATGCGCCTCGACGACAGCCGTGTGCACAACGATCCGGTGACCGACTACCGCACGGTCCCTCCCACGGTCACCTACACGCGCTATCCCACCGCGGGCACCCCCAACCCCGTGGTCTCGCTGCACTGCCTCGCCGCAGACAAGCGGGGGAAGGCTCGGGGCATCCCCCTGCCGAAGGGCGCCGAGTACGTGCTCCCCTTCTATACCTGGGCGCCGGACTCGTCGGAGGTCTTCTCGATCTCCGTCAACCGCGCCCACACCGTCCTCAAGCTGAACGCCTTCGACCCGGCCCGCGGCGCCGGCCGCACCGTCATCACAGAGACCGATCCCTCCTGGGTCAACGAGAACTACTACGCCGCCCCAGTCTTCCTACCGGACGGCAAGCGCTTTCTGTGGCTCTCGGAGCGCAGCGGCTTCATGCACCTCTACCTGTACACGATCAAGGGCAAGCTGATCTCGCAGCTGACCACCGGGGACTGGCTCATCGACACCACGCCCTACGGCATCCTCACGGCGGGCAAGCCTGTCTACGTGGACCCCGCCGGCGCCTGGGCCTACTTCAACACCACCGCGAACGGCCCCCTGGAGCGGCAGCTCTACCGCTTGAACATCGCCGGCGGCCAGTTGCCGCAGATCTCGCAGGCGGCCGGGTTCCATGAGGCCGCCCTCTCCGGAGACGGGCAGTACCTGGTCGACCAGTTCTCAGCAGTCGATACGCCGCCGGTCACCTCTATCCTGAAGGCGGACGGCGCCTTCGTCGCGGAGCTGGGCCGTTGCGCCGGACCGTCGCTCGACCTTTCCCACGTCTCCCGCGAGTTCCTCACCATAGAGGCGGACGACGGCGCCGAGCTCTACGCGCAGATCGTCAAGCCGCAGGGTTTCGACCCGGGCAAGAAGTACCCGGTGGTCATCCACTGGTACGGGGGACCCGGGCTGCAGCTTGTGTCGAACCGCTACGGCGCCACCAACATCTTCAACCTCATCGAGCGCGACACCCTCTACACCCAGGCCGGCTTCATCGTCTGGCGCCTCGACAACCGCGGCAGCTTCGGCCGCGGCCACGCCTTCGA
>JBAXRL010000916.1:0-1798 GCA_037131205.1 Actinomycetes bacterium
CTCACCGAGCATCTCAGCCGCGTCACGGAGGCGATCATCGCCGAGGCGATCGCCAAGGACACCTCGGAGGCCGAGGAGGTGCTGGGCGTCCTGGAGGCCCCGGCCCGGTGAACACAGCGCTGTCTCCGACCGGGGCCTGACGCCTCGCTCAAGACGGACGCGCCGCGCGCGCCGGTCAGCTCAAGCTCGTGAGCCGGCTCTGACGATCCCCGTCCACGACCACGCACATGGCGCGAACACGCCTACGTATCGTGCGCGCATGCGAATCCGCACCTGGGAACGACCTCTGCCACGCAGACGTCAACCGAACGCACGCCTCACCCGAGTCTGCGTTGCAGGCCGAGCACAGAGCTCCGCAGAGCCGGAGAAGTTGCTGCAAGCCAAGCTCTTCTGAGTGCCGTCCGTGGGGCGAGACAGCAGCCGTGGCGCCGAGCGCTGAGTCCGCGCACCGTGGCTCCGGGTGCCGTGGCGCGGGGCCCGTGGACGCGCCGTTCACCGGCCGCAACGGCGGATCTCGGCGCGCCGCCTGCCGTCCTTACTCCTTTGCCGCTCTCATGGCGGCCTCAATGATCCTGCTATGGATCCAGTAGCCCGCGCCCCTCATCTGCTGCAGCAGCTCGCCGACATTCGCCACCAGATGGGCTTCCTTGGCATCCGTCAGCAGGCGGGCTGTCCCCATCACTTCCAGGCCATAGACCTCTCTGGCGACGCGGCGCCCTTTTCGTTCATCTATCAAGACTCTGGGTACCCCGATCTCACGGGCAAGCTGGATGACCGAGGCTTCGCCTACATCGAGAACCGTAGCGAGCAAGGGATCTTCGGGCTGGTGCAGTGCCGAGACTGTGAGCCAGTCGGCTTTCCGATACGCATCCAGCCCTGTGAAATGCCGTCCTCCGTGAAGGATCTCATCATGAACAGTTTGCGGCAGATGGACCGCCTCATACAGGCCTCTCAGAATATCCAGTCTCTCAATGCCGGCAAGGGCGATCAGCGGACCCGTATTGCACACGATCGCCGTCATCCGGGGGCCTTCATCGGAATTCTCTTGAGATCTCGTCATCGTCCCACTCGACGGACGAGACTCCCATGTTGATACAGGTCAACAAGAACTCCACCCGCCCGATACCGGCAAGTTGGGCAGCATGACCGGAGCTCAGCCTGCCCATTTCATAGAGCTTCACCGACATGGCTTTGCGGGCCTCTTGCTCAAACGCTTCTGGACTCTGGTTCGAAACGGCAGGTATCGCTTCGGGATACTCGATGACTATGGTTCTTTGCACAGGAATCCTCCTCCCTCCTCTTTCAGCCGTTGCTGCATCCGAGTCTCAGCTTCCGCATGCGAAACGGTCTGATGGAGTCCGCTTGATCGCATCCCGTCTTGACTTTCAAGAGAAGATAGAACCTACCTTGGCCTCTTCTATCGTGGCGTCTTCAGGCAGACTCGAAACCGAGCTCGCCCTCGAGGCGCGCCGTGATGCCGGCGATCCGGGAGAGCGGCGACGTTTCTCCCGGCGCCACCGCTCACGCCGGCGCTTGCGTTCCTGCAGCCGCCCGGCTGACGAACGGAACCGGTGCCCGGACGGGCGTTGACGTCGTGACCACACGGGATGACGCTCCGCATCAGCTCACCCAGGAAGGAGTAGAGTCCGTCATATCGATGGTATCCAGAGCGCCGCGGATCGAGCTGCCGAGAGAACAGTCAGCCCTCTTCCCCCCTGCCTTCATCCCCCCGCGCCGCCCTTGCCATGTTGCGCGACCCACTCCTTGAGCGCCGCGTCGATGCGTGCCTGCCAGCCGG
>JBAXRL010000917.1:0-1796 GCA_037131205.1 Actinomycetes bacterium
CACCCGCACAGCTTCGCCCGGGTCTTCGACGCCCTGCCGCCGCCCACCGCGCTGGACCAGGGGCTCGCGCGGCGCTCCTCCGCGACGTTCGCGCGGCTGCGCTTCGTGGTCGAGAGGGGCGTGCGCAGCAGAGAGATCCGGGTCGACGACGTCGACCTTGAAGCCAGGGTGGGGTTCGCCACGCCCCTCGGGGTCGTCCGCCTCTCTCTGGCCGGAGCGGCCGCTGCCTCCGGTCGAGGCGCTACGGCCGCGGCGACTCGAGGACGACGAGCTGGAAGGCCTCGCCGCCGGGCTCGAGTGGTCCGATCTCCCTGGACACGCCCGCGTCCGGCGCGCCCGCCGCGGGCAGGCCGGTCGTCCCGCCGCCGCTGCGGCACTAGACACATGTTCCATTAATAGCAGAGGATGCATACAATACGTTAAATACGGAAGGCACTCGAGCGGCGATGCGGTGACGATGCCACAGGAAGAGGCGAAGGGGCTCATCGAGCGCATGGACACCGACGAGTCGTTCCGGGAGAAGGTCCTGGCGGCGCCGGACGTGGCCGCGCGGCTGCGCCTTGCCGCGGCCGAGGGCTACGACGTCACCGAAGAGGAGATCGAGAGCGCGTCGGTGGCGCTCAGTGACGAGGACCTCAGCGGTGCGGCCGGGGGAGCAGACCGGAGGGCAGGCAACGCGTTCCCTACGGCGGTCAACTGCTGATGGTGCATCAATCAAGCAGGCGAGACCCCGCTTGCCGAGCCCGGGACGGCGACGGCGCGGCCTGAGAGAGGAGTCTTCCGATGCACTGGTCACAGTACAACACGCTCTTCCACACAGAGCGCCTCGGCCACTACTGCTACAACGCCCTCTCCAACACGCTGATCGAGCTCGATGAGGCCCACTACGGCCTGCTCGAGGGATGCCGGGAGGGACAGTCGGCGCCCGGCGCGGTGGAGGACGGCTTCCTCGGCCTGCTGCGGGAGAAGCACGTGCTCGTGCAGGCCGGCGAGGAGGAGGACGTCCTCCTCGTGCGGCGGCACCGTCGCCGGGCGACCTGCTTCGACGCCTCGACCCTGGGCCTCACCATCTGCCCGACCCTGCGCTGCAACTTCCGCTGCCCCTACTGCTTCGAGGCGAGCCAGCAGGACGGCGGCTTCATGAGCGCCGCGACCCAGGACCGGCTCGTCGAGTGGGTCGCGGAGCAGGAGGACGCACGCTCCCTGTCCGTCGCCTGGTACGGCGGCGAGCCGCTGCTCGCCTTCGACACCGTCTGCTCGCTGACCGAGCGCCTCCGCGCCCTCGGCCTCGCCTACGCGAAGGCCAGCATGGTCACCAACGGCTACCTGCTGGACGGCGCGAAGATCGCCCGCCTCGGCGAGCTCGGGATCGCGTCCGTCCAGATCACCCTGGACGGCCCGCGCGAGGTACACGACGCGCGCCGCGTGCTGGCCGATGGCGGCCCCACCTTCGATCGCATCCTCGGGAACGTGACGGCGCTGACGGACTCCGGCTGGGACGGCCGCTGCGACATCCGGGTCAACGTCGACAAGCGCAACCTCGACGGCTTCCTCACCTTGCGCGCAGAGTTGCTCCACCGCTTCGAGGGCAAGAAGCTCTCCGTCTACCCGGGGCACGTGGACGTCCTCGGCGACCAGGCCTACGACGGCTGCTCCTGCCTCGCCACGGACGAGTGGGCCTCCTTCGCCCTCGAACTGGCGCGCCAGCACTGGGTGTTCACTCGCGGCGGGCTCCACCCCGCGGACGGCGCGGACGGTACCTGCGTGGCCACCAGACGCCAGGGCTTCGTCGTGGG
>JBAXRL010000918.1:0-1793 GCA_037131205.1 Actinomycetes bacterium
ATGCCGCACTCAGCGCGACCGGCCGCTTGAGGATGCGAGACTCGAGGGGTAGAAATCAGAAACTCGAGTTCCTAACGCACCGCGGATAACCTGCGCGGGCTGCGGCTCCAAGTTACTACAGAGACCGTTGGTCGCGTCAGGTTGACGCGCTTGTTATGTGCCTGCGCCGGCCACCGGTCTGCTTCGATGCTCACGCATCCAGTCGACGGCGAAGTGCACCAAGTCCCTCTGCCGCATCAGTTTCGCGGTCGCGTTGCCGACTTTGCCGACCTGGCAAGCACCGGTCGTCTCGAACGCAGCCCCGATGCCTTCGAAATCATCGCTGTCGAGATCGATGTCTCGGTAGCGCGCCCACTGCCTCACACCGTCCGTCTGCACCGGGGCGAAGCAGTCCAGGTGGGGTCTCCCATCGACGTCGGCAAGGTACTCGGCCAGATGCAGTGACGTGTTGTTCCCGTGCCCGACGCCCAGCAGCAACACGTACCCGTCAAGTTCGTGCAGTCGCCCGAGGGGACTGTCGAGGTCCATGGAGAAATCGAGCTTCTCGCCGGAAGTGATGTACTCACTCGCCCGACCCAGGGCAGCGAAGGAGTAGTTCGGATGCAGGCTCCTGGTCACCCCCGACTGCTTTCGGAAGACCTCAGGAATCGTGCCCATCCCTTTCGCCGGAGTCATGAACCGATCAAAGGCCGGCATGCTGTCTCGAATGCTCTGCCACCACGCTTGCGGCACCGGTGGGTGCTCCCACTTCGCGGGATCCGACAGGTCCCCCGAGTGCGTTGGCATGACGAGAGTGCCATCGATTCCGAGCGCCTGCTCAAGCGCGAGCACAACGCCGACTGCTCCGCCGCACACCCATCCGATCGAACTCAGGGATGAGTGCACGATCACGACCATTCCTTCTGTGACGCCGAGAGCATTCAGATCCCTGCTCAGGGAGTCCACCGTTCCCGGTCCCATGAGGGTCCGATCGATGGCATCCGACTCACTCATCGTGCTGCCTCAACCCCACAATCCCATCCGAGTTCCCGCAAGCCAATCGCCCGCCCGCGCACATAACGTCCAGCGCATAACCTGCGCGGGCTGCGGCTGCAGTGTATCGCGGCGCTCGGGCGCGTCAGGTTCATGCGCTTGTTAGGCCGTGCCTGATGGACGCGGTCGGTGGTCTTGCACCCACTCCGAACTCAGGATGGCGAAGACCATGTCGTCGACCCATTCACCCTTGAACCACAGGCTCTGGCGGAAGTGTGCCTCCTCGCGAAAGCCGACGCGCCGGAGCAGAGCGATCGAGGGGACGTTGCGCGGATCTGCGGAGGCGGACACGCGATGCTTGTCCAGCACGCCGAAGAGATGGTCGAGCAACGCGATGACAGCCTCAGTGCCGATGCCGCCACCCTGTTCGGCCGGGGCTACCGTGAAGCCGATCTCGACACTGCGCGGCTCATCTTGCAGGAAGTGCACGCCGAGGTCGCCCACGAGCAGACGGTTGCCGTGCCGGCGAATCGCGAACTGGAACCACGAGCCCGGGGTATCAAACTCGATGTCGTTGATGCCCTCGATGAAGTCCAGCGCCTCATCGACGGATTCCGGCAGCCACATCTGGTAGCGGGCGACATCAGGGTCGGAGCGGTACCGCGAGAGCGCGGGCGCGTCCTCCACTCGCAGCCGGTCCAACGTCAGGCGCTCGGTATGAATCTCAGGCGAAATCAAGATGCCGGTCTCCCCCGCATCGGCCTAACGCGGTGCGCATGAGCAGCGAGCGCCGCCGCTCATGCTTGCGCCAAGCTTGCCGC
>JBAXRL010000919.1:0-1790 GCA_037131205.1 Actinomycetes bacterium
AGCTACGTGTGGGAGAACCCCGAGACCGGCGAGCAGCAGGCCAAGCGCGCCTACGTCATCAAGGCCGGCGACGACTGGTACGTGGGCTCGGGCATGTATGTGCGCTGACGCAAGGAGGCCACGATGGTGAACGACGGCGGACGGAGTGACGACGCGGCGGCGCGGAGGGATGAAGCGCCGCGGGGCTCTGCTCGGGCGCGACAGGAGGACGAGACGGCGGAGCGCCCCACGGAGGGCCTCACCGAAGACGAGCTGCGGTGGATCGCCGGCGGCACGAAGCCGACCGAGGACGAGCCGTTCCTGCCGGGCTGACGAGGAGGGAGGACGATGTCCGGGGAAGCAGCGAGAGCGCTCGCCGAGAGATGAAGCCCGACGAGGCCTTCCGCGAGCAGGCGCTCGCGCAGAAGGACGCCGGCGCCCGAGGGGGTGGAGATCCCCGAGGGCGTGACCGTGCGCGTGGTCGTCGAGTCCGAGGACGTGCGGACGCTGGTGATCCCGGCGACGCCGGGCAGGCTGGCCGACTGGGAGCTCGACCGCCACAGCGTCTCCGCCGGGGACTGCCCGACCGATGGGACCGGCTTCACTTGCCACCAGATGCACGTTCCGGACTGAATCCGGTCCCGACCGGTACCCGAAAGGAGGCGGACGTGACCGCACAAGAGGATCCGTGGGGCGGCATCGTCGCGAAGTGCTGGGAGGACGAGGCCTTCAAGGCGCGGCTGCTGGCCGACCCGGCGGCGACGCTCAGGGAGGAGGGCGTGGAGCTCCCCAAAGGCGTGACCGTCAGCGTGGCGCTCGACTCCGAGGATGTGCGCACCCTGGTGATCCCGCGATCGCCCAGCCTCGCGCTCACAGACGAGGAGTTGGCCATCGTTGCGGGCTCCCACGGCTGTCTGCCGCAGTCGCTTGATCCCAATTACCTGGGTTGACGGCCGCGGCGCTGGAGAACCCCGGTCAGGCAGGCGAGGAGAAGGCGTGACGACCGCGGGGAAGGACGTGGTTTGACATGGGCCCAGGACGACACGAGGCTGATGCGGCCGCAGAGGGATGCCGGCCGGCCGGTCCGGCCGAAGCGTGTGACGGCGAAGCCACGGCGGCAAGAGCCTCGGGCACGGCTCTCGAGCCTCCGTTCACGCGAGGGGAACGCTGGTTCCTCCTGCTGTGGGGCATCGCCCTGACGCTCGTGTTCACGGGCCTCGGCATGGGGGCCGTTACCACGGTCGATCAGCATCGGAAGGTGGCGACAGAGCGCCACACCTCGCGCATCGACCCGAACGCGACGGAGCGGGGGCTGACGGCCGCCGGGACCGCTGTGCCGGCCGCGGCCGGCCGACGGCGCGTCACCGTGGGGATCTACCTGGGCGACATCTTCTCCGTCCGTGGACACTACGTGCTCTATCAGGTCCGCGCGCGGATGACGAAGGTGCTCGACACGGACCGCTTCCCTGTTGACGACCACCTGCTGACACTGCAGATCGAAGACGAGGTACTGCCGTTGAGCGGACTGGAGTACGTCCCCGATGTCGCCGGTTCCGACGTGAGCTCGCGTGTCCAGATGCCGGTTAAACAGTGTCTCGCACTGGGCTCGTGATGAAGCCGCACACGTACAGGGCCAACTTCGGCGACCCTGGACTGTCACGGGAACAGTCCTCCACGTGTTCCCAGTCGATCTCTTGGGTGTGGAACGCTCGAGCAGGGCGCCGATCGACGGCCGCAGGCGCCCACGCCCTGGACTGCGCCGCGTCCAGGACGAGGAGGACCGAACATGACCGGCAGGAACGCACTCCGAG
>JBAXRL010000920.1:0-1790 GCA_037131205.1 Actinomycetes bacterium
CCTCGGCCTTCATCTCCACAGGCGGCGGCGGCTGGGTCAAGCAGACCTCGGGGACGACCGCGCAGCTCAACGACGTCAACTTCATCGACGCCACCCACGGCTGGGCGGCAGGTGACGGCGGCGTCATCATCGCGACCACCAACGGTGGCGGCGCCTGGAGCCCGCAGACCTCTGGGATCCCCTCGAATCTCCGCGCCGTCGGCTTCATCGACGCCACTCACGGCTGGGCGGTGGGTGACGGCGGCGTCATCATCGCCACCACCAACGGCGGCGGCGCCTGGAGCCCGCAGACCTCGGGGACCGGCGCGAATCTCCGCGGCTTCGCCTTCATCAACGCCAGCCACGGCTGGGCGGTGGGCGCCGGCGGCGCCATCCTCACCACCACGAACGGCGGCGGCGTCTGGAGCCCGCAGACCTCGGAGAGCAGCGCGGACCTCCGCGGCGTCGTCTTCAGAGACGCTACTCACGGGTGGGCGGTGGGCTTTGACCAGGCCGGCGGCGTCATCCTCGCCACCACCGACGGCGGCGCCACCTGGAGCGCGCAGGTATCGGGCACCACCGTGGGGCTCTACGGCGTCGCCTTCACCGACGCCACTCACGGCTGGGCGGTCGGCGGCGGCGGCACGATCCTCGCGACCACCAACGGCGGCGGTGCCTGGATCAAGCAGAGATCGGGGACCACCAGGCTCACCGGCGTCGCCTTCACCGACGCCACCCGGGGCTGGGCGGTGGGCGACGGCGGCGCCATCCTCGCCACCACGGACGGCGGTGTCACCTGGAGCGCGCAGAGCTCGGGGACCACCGTGGACCTCGGCGCCGTCGTTTTCGTCGACGCCACCCACGGCTGGGCGGTGGGCGCCGGCGGCGCCATCCTCGCCTACGCCAGCGGCGGCCCGACGCCCACACCGTCGCCCACACCGTCGCCCACACCGTCGCCCTCACCGTCGCCCTCACCGACCCCCACCCCCACGCCCACGCCGACACAGGCCGGCTGGGTCAAGCAGGTCTCGGGGACCAGTGCGGACCTCAGCGGCGTCGCCTTCGGCGACTCGACCCACGGCTGGGCGGTGGGCGCCGCCGGCCTCATCCTCGCCACCACCGACGGCGGCTCCGCCTGGAGCCCGCAGAGCTCGGGAAGCAGCGACGGCCTGCTCGGCGTCGCCGCCGGCGACGACACCACCGCCTGGGCGGTCGGCGAGAGCGGCGCCGTCCTCGTCGCCGGCATCGGCGGCTTCGCCTGGGGTCCGCAGAGCTCGGGCACCAGCGAGTGGCTCGAGGGCGTCGCCTTCAAGAATGTCAGCGTCGAGGCGGTCCTGCCCCTGTTCTACGGCTGGGCGGTGGGCAACGCCGGCACGATCCTCGCGACCAGGGACTTCGGCGACACCTGGAGCGCGCAGAGCTCGGGGACCAGCGAGTACCTCTACGCCGTCGCCTTCGGCGGTCGCGGAGGTCTGCCTACCGGCAACCGCGGCTGGGCGGTCGGCGACGCCGGCACTATCCTCGCGACCAGCGATGGCGGCCTCGCCTGGAGCGCGCAGGTCTCGGGGACCAGCGCCGACCTCTACGCGGTCACCTTCGCCGACGACCTTCGCGGCTGGGCGGTCGGCAACGCCGGCGTCATCCTCGCGACCACCAACGGCGGCGCCTCCTGGAGCAAGCAGCTCTCGCAGACCAGCGAGTACCTCACCGGGGTCGCCTTCACCGATGCCACCCACGGCTGGGCGGTCGGCGGCGGCGGCACCATCCTCGCGACCACCAACGGCGGCGGCTCCTGGAGCAAGCAGCTCTCG
>JBAXRL010000921.1:0-1790 GCA_037131205.1 Actinomycetes bacterium
CTCCCGCTCCCACGCCGCCCGCCCCGTCGGCCGGCGTGGGAGCGGGAGCGGTGCCCGCGCGCTTGCGGGCTGAGGCGGGGGAGCGCTCGGCGCCGGTCGCGGACTCCTCGGCGGACCCTGTGGCCGTGCCGTTCTGGTCGTCGGACTCGGTCATGCAGTCTCTTTCGTAGGTGATGGCGCGGAAACTCGGTGTGAGGATACCTCACCCGTGTTGAGCCCAGGTTAACGCGATGAGCCGAGGCTTGGGATACGATGCGCTCTGATGGACGCTCGGGCTCATCGCAATCACCTGCTCTTCGGCATCGCTGCCATCGGCTCCTTCTGCGTGTTCGTCCTGCCGTGGTACGTCCCGGTGACCGGAGCACCTCTCGTCTCCGATTCCTACATGCTGGGGTTCGCCAATTGGGTGGCGGTGCTTGCGCTCCTCGCCACGGCCGCCGCCCTCTTCGTGATCGCCGGCCACATGAAGGTGGCGCCCCTGGACGGTCCGCTGTGGAGGACGGGCCGGCCGAGTGAGCGACGCCGTGCCGCTACGGTCGCCCTCGTGCTGGTCGGCCTGTCGCTGCTGTGCACGCTCGCGCTCGTCTGGGTGACGCGCGGGGTGCCCTACGGCGAAGCCCGCTACTTTCTCGACCGCGGGGCCCAGCTCGCGGAGGGCTACCGGCCGCTCGCCGACTTCGGCTACAGCTACAGTCTCGGCGGGTTGTACGGCCCCGTCGGACTCTGGCGGCTCTTCGGATCCCAGGGTCTCAGCCCGTTGTCGGCCTACATCATCGTCTACCTGGCTCTTGCCCTGTGCTCGTACTGGATGTTCTACGTCGTCGTGAGCCGCCTGGATCTCCGCGACGCGCAGCGCGCCTGGATCCTCGCCTGCCTGGGGATCACCACGGTGCTCAACGTCACCCTCGGGATCCAGTACGTGCCGGCGCGCTACCTCGCGCCGGCCGTCGCGCTTGTCGCCCTGCACGGATGGTTCCGCTCGCCGAGGGTCACCGGCACGCGACGAGCTCTCGGCGGCGGGCTGGTCGCCGTCGCCGGTCTGGCGCTCACCCTCGTGGTCAGCTCGTCCGAGATGGCGATGGCCGGGTGCGCCGCCCCCATCGCCTATCTGATCGTGATGCTGCCCGCGGAGCGGCGCGCGGCCCTCGCTGCCGGAGCGGTGTACGTGGCCTGCCTCATCCCCCTCGTGTTCGCCGCACGCGGCTCGTTGGGCCTTGTCGCCTCATTCGCCGCGGGCGCCTACAACTTCCCGGTGCTGCCGGGCCCGCCGGCGCTGGTCTACATCGTCGCCGTCCTCGTCGCGGCCATCCTCGTGCCTCGCGCCTTGACGGGCGGCGGCGCCCGCGAGCGGCCTCTGACCGCGGGCCTCGTCGTGCTCGGGGCCGCTCTCGTGCCCGCCGCGTTCGGGCGGGCGGACATTGGGCACCTCTTCTACAACGGCCTGCCGGTGTTCATTCTGACCGCCGCGCTGCTCGCGAGATCCCGGCCCCGGCTCTTCGCCCCGTTCCTCCTGGCGGTGGCGCTGGTCTTCGGTGTCGCTCAGTACGTGGGCGTGACGCAGCTCGCCCGCCCCCAGCTGCTGCGGGCGGCGGCGGCGAACCCGGGCCTGTCGGACGAGGCATTCGCGATTGTGCAGCGCGTCGTGACCTGGCCGCCGACAGCGAGGCAAAACGTCGCCCGGGAGGCTCGCGCGTGGCCGCGCACGACAGCGGACGTGAGCGATCTCGACCGGTTCCGCCGGGTGCTGGCCCCGCTGGGGCTCTACCCCCCCGACACGGAGATCGCTTTCG
>JBAXRL010000922.1:0-1785 GCA_037131205.1 Actinomycetes bacterium
TTGCCGTCGCCGTTGAAGTCGCCCACCGCGACGGCCCATGGCCTGGACCCGGTAGCGAAGTCGGTCTTCGGGCCAAAGGCGCCGTTGCCGTCCCCGAGCAGCACGCTGACGGTGTCCGCGGCGGCGTTGGCCGTCACGAGGTCCTTCTTGCCGTCGCCGTTGAAGTCGCCGACGGCGATGTCGCCGGCCGCCGATCCCGTGGCGAACTGCGACGCGGCCGTGAAGCCGCCGGTGCCGTCCCCGAGCAGCACGCTGACCATATCGCCTGAGGAGTCGGCCGTCGCCACGTCGAGAACGCCGTCGCCGTCGAGGTCCGCGACGGCCACTGCGGCGGGTCCGTGACCCGTGGCGTAGAACGCCGGTGCGGCAAAGGAGAGCGCTGCGGCGGGCACGGCGCGCGCCGCGGCGACAAGCACCGGCAGGAGCAGGATGACGCAGACCAGCGCGGCGGATCGACATCTCATCACGGTCCTCCTTCTGTATGCCATGGCCATCGGTCTCGCGACCGCGGCTCTCACGACAACACTAGCATCTCTTTCGGGGGGATTGGAACGCGGTTCCGGTCTTAGCGGCGGCACCATCAACGAAGCGGCGCATACCATCGCCCTTGCGGTGCCCCCTCGGGCTCGTCCAGCCGCCGGCGCACGCGCCCGAGTCGGCGCAGCCGTGCGGGGTCGTTCGCCGAGCCGGACGTCAGCCGGGTTCCAGGATCCCCCGCGACTCGAGATGGGCGATGCTCTCGGCGATGGCGGCTTCGTCCAGGAGCTCGAGGATGACGGTAGCGCCTGAGGCCCGCGCGGCGCGCACGACGGCGCCGGCGTCGACGACGCCCCGGCCGAGCGGAAGGTGCGGGTCGCCGGCGTCGACAGGGCCGCGATTGTCGTGAAGATGCACGTGCGCCAGCTCTGCCTGCGGTTCGCTCAGAAACTCGTGAAGGGTACCGCAGATGGCGGCGTGGCCGGTGTCGAGGATGAGGCCCAGCGCGCCGAGATCGAGATCGCCGGGCGCGCCGAAGTGTGAGAAGCCGACGCCCGGCATGTTCTCGACGACGATGCGCACGCCGAGCTCGCGCTGCAGCTCTTCGAGCTCGGCGAACGAGCGCTGCAGCGCGTCGACGACGCGCGCGTCGCGGGGGAGCGAGCAGCCGCGGTAGTCGGGGTGCACCACGTAGGTGAGCGCCCCGATCTCGGCGGCCGCCTCGAGGTGCCGCCGGTGGACGCGCACGGCGTGGCGCCGGTCGCGCTCGTGCGGGCTGCCCGGCTCGAGGTCGTCGTAGGGGCCGTGCACGGTGAGCCGCAGGCCGCTGGCCACGGCCGCGCGGCGGTTCGCCGCGGCCAGCAGGTTGTGCTCGTCGGCCGAGTAGATCTCCGCCAGCTCGGCGCGCTCGGCGATGCGCTCCAGCGCGGCGCCCAGAGGCAGGCGGTACCAGGCGTCCGTGGGCAGGCCGATGTCGGGCGGGAGCTTCACCGCCCAAGTGTACCCCCGGGTCGCGCGGGCCGCGGTGGGGCCGCGCCGGTCGCGGAGCCGCATCCGCCATCGCCGGCCGGCCCATGGCCGTGGCGCGCCGACTCAAGTCCGCGGCGCGGCTGTCGATAGCCATAGATGCGACACGACTCGCGGCGGCGGCGCCTGCCGTCCGCACGCTTCGGAAGGGGGAGTCATGAACGCACGTGACGGCAAAGACCCCACTGAGCGACCGGGCGCGCGCCGCGCGCGCCGCCGGCGCCGCGGGCCGCTCGCCGCGGCGCTCTTGGCGCTGCTCGTGCTCTGCGGCCTCTTCGGGGC
>JBAXRL010000923.1:0-1784 GCA_037131205.1 Actinomycetes bacterium
TCAAGCGCGAGTACTACCACGTGGACGCCACCTGCATGTGGATGGTCAAGAGCCCGGAGTGGTTCGACGTCCTCGTGACCGGCAACATGTTCGGCGACATCATCACGGACCTGGGCGCGATCACCCAGGGCGGGATGGGCGTCGCGGCCGGCGGCAACATCAACCCCGAGGGCGTCAGCATGTTCGAGCCCATCGGCGGTTCGGCGCCCAAGTACACCGGCCTGGGCGTGATCAACCCCATCGCGGCCATCGTGGCCGGTTCGATGATGCTCGACACCCTGGGCGAGAGCAAGGCGGCGCAGGACGTCGAGCGCGCCGTGACCGAGGTCACCGGCACGAAGATGAAGGGCATGGCCTCCGGCCAGATGGGCTACTCGACGAGCGCGGTCGGCGACCTCGTGGCCGAGCGCGTCTGACTGGGTGCGGGAGGCTGCATTAACCCTTAGGTAGAGGTTGAAGGTACCGCGCGGAGTCCGCGCGAGAGGACAGGAGGAAGACGATGGCCCCGATCCCCGAGATGGACACGATCTGGATGGACGGCGAGCTCGTGCCCTGGGCCGAGGCCAGGGTCCATGTGCTCACGCACGCGCTGCACTACGGCTCCGGCGTCTTTGAAGGCATTCGCTGTTACAAGACGCCCGCGGGCCCCGGGGTGTTCCGCCTCGAGGAGCACATGAAGCGTCTGATCCGCTCCGCCAAGCTCTATTACATGCCGGTGCCGTACAGCCTCGAGCGGCTCTACGACGCCACCTTCGCGCTGCTCGAAGGCAACGGGCTCGACGCCGCCTACATCCGGCCGCTGGTGTTTCGCGGCTACGGCGAGATGGGCCTGCTCCCGACGAACGCGCCGGTCGAGGTGGTCATCGCCGCCTGGCCCTGGGGCGCGTACCTCGGCGAAGAGGGCATCAAGCATGGCGTGCGCGCCAAGGTCTCGAGCATCCAGTCGCTCGATCATACGGCTCTGGCGCGCGCCGCAAAGGCTACGGGCCAATACCTGAACAGCATCCTCGCCAAGATCGAAGTGACGAACTCCGGCTACGACGAGGCGATCATGCTCACCGCCCACGGGCACGTCGCCGAGGGCCCGGGCGAGAACATCTTTGTGGTGCGTGACGGCGTGCTCATGACGCCGCCGCCCAGCGACGGCGTGCTCGAAGGCATCACCCGCGACTCCGTCATGCAGATCGCCCGCGCCGAAGGCATCGAGGTGCAGGAGCGCACCATGGCGCGCAGCGACCTGGTGATCGCCGACGAGCTGTTCTTCACCGGCACGGCCGCCGAGATCGTCCCGATCCGCGAGATGGACGACCACTTCATCGGCGACCCCGGCCCCGTCACGCGCCGCATCCAGGACAGGTTCCGCGCCATCGTGGAGGGGCGTGACGAGGAGTTCGGCCACTACATGGAGTACGCGAGGCACTGACCGGCAGGGCGCCGGCGGCCTGCCGCCCACCGCCGGCGCGAGGGGAGGACAAGATGAGCGAGCAGAGCGTGCGGCTGTACGACACCACCCTGCGCGACGGCATGCAGCAGGAGGGCATGTCGGTCTCGGTGGACGAGAAGGTGCGCATCGCGCTCAAGCTGGACGAGCTCGGCATCCACTTCATCGAGGGCGGGTTTCCCGCCTCGAACCCCAAGGAGATCGAGTTCTTCCGGCGCATGGAGGGCGAGCGCCTCGCCAACGCCGAGCTGGTGGCCTTCGGCATGACCACGCGCAAGGGCGTGGCCGCGGAGGCCGACGAGAACCTGCGCGTGCTCGCCGACTGCTTCCCCGGCACGGTGAC
>JBAXRL010000924.1:0-1781 GCA_037131205.1 Actinomycetes bacterium
GGCGCCGGGCGCCGCGAGCGCCGCGACCTCGGCGGCCACGGCGGCGAGCGGACGCGAGCCGTCGTTGAGAACCTCGGCGGAGGCGACGCGCCGGTACAGGTCGTTGCGCTCGTCCAGCAGTCTGCGGAAGGCCTGCTCGTCCCTGGCCAGGGGTCTTCCGCCGCGAGCCGCGGCCCGCGCCCACAGCACCTCGGCCGGCGCGGCGAGCCAGGCGACGTCGGGGAGGCGCTCCAGCGCCTCCCGCACGTCGCCGCTCAGCACCGCGCCCCCGCCCAGCGCGACGACGCACGGCTCGCGCAGCGCGGCCTCGAGCACTGCGACGACGACGTCGCGCTCGATGCCGCGAAAGACCTGCTCGCCGCGAACGGCGAAGATCTCGGCGATAGGGCCTTCGCGCTCCTCGATGAGCGCGTCGGTGTCGATGAAAGGTACCTTGAGGCGCTTCGCGACCAGCCTGCCCACGGCGCTCTTGCCGGCGCCCATGAAGCCGATCAGGGCGACCGCCGACGCGCGCGGCGCGCCGTCCGACGGGGCGCCGCTCACCGGCTCAGGCAGTAGGCGCGATAGGCATCCACGGCGACGCGGAGCTCCGCGACCGTGGCGCCGCCGAAGCGTTCGAGCGCCGCGTCCGCGAGGGCGAGCGCGAGCACGGCTTCGAGCACCACGCCGGCGGCCGGCACGGCGCAGACGTCGGAGCGCTCGAAGCGCGACTCCACGGCCCGATGCGTGCCAATCTCCACACTGCGCAGCGGGCTGCGGAGCGTCGCGATGGGCTTCATGGCGGCGCGCACGACGATCGTATCGCCGGTGGAGATGCCGCCCTCGATGCCCCCCGCGTTGCCCGTGCCGCGCACGTACCCGAGCGCGGCGTCGTGCGCCAGAGCGTCGTGTACCTCGCTGCCCGGCAGCCCAGCCGCGGCGAAGCCGAGGCCGAACTCGACGCCCTTGATGGCAGGCACGGTGAACACCGCGGCGGCGAGCGCCGACTCCAGGCGGCGATCGCCCTGGACGTAGCTGCCCACGCCGGGCGGGTAGCCGAAGGCCAGCACTTCGACGACGCCCCCGAGTGTGTCGCCGGCCTCTTGCGCGGCGTCCACGGCGGCGCGCATGCGCGCGCTCGCGGCCACGTCCGCGCAGCGCAGCGGGTCGGCCTCGACCCTGGCGACGTCGTCGAGGCGCAGCGGCGCCGCGGCGGCGCGCTCCGTGCCCACAGCCACAACGTGGCTCACCACGCGGCAGCCGACCGCCTCGAGCAGAAGCTTGGCGACCGCCCCGCAGGCGACGCGCGCGGCGGTCTCGCGAGCGCTTGCCCGTTCAATCACGTCGCGGATGTCGTGCAGGTCGTAGAGCAACGCCCCGCCCAGATCTGCGTGCCCGGGGCGCGGCACGCGTACGGGTTCCGCCACGGATCCTGCATCCCCCGGAGCCTCGACGGCCAGCACGTCGCCCCAGTTGCCGGCGTCACGGTTCGCCACCGTCAGGGCGATGGGCGCCCCCGTCGTGCGCCCGTAGCGCACGCCGCCCACGATCTCCACGCCGTCGCTCTCGATGGCCTGTCGGGCGCCGCGGCCGTACCCGCCCTGGCGGCGGCGGAGATCCTGATCGATGCGCGCCGCCGACACGGCGAGCCCCGCCGGGCAGCCCTCGAGCACGGCCGTCAGCTGGCGGCCGTGCGATTCCCCGGCGGTCAAGAGGCGCAAGCGTGTCACGCTGCTACCATAGCGGGCGCTCCCGCTCGTGAAAAGCTGCGCTCGCGAGCGCAGCTTTTCACGAGCGGGAGC
>JBAXRL010000925.1:0-1779 GCA_037131205.1 Actinomycetes bacterium
GTGCGCCTCTGCCACGAGTGCGTGGACTACATCCTGCCCAGCCACGTGAGCATCGAGATCGGTCACCAGGTGGTGCTCGACGAGCTTGGCCTGGTACCCCTCTTCGACCTGCAGATGCGGCTCGGCGAGGGTACGGGGGCGGCCCTGTCGATGAGCATCATCGAGGCCTCCGCCCGCATCCTCAGCGAGATGGCGACCTTCGAGAGCGCCGGCGTGGCCGGCGACCCCAACGCGGCCGACGCGGAGCTGACGCGTTGACGGAGGACCGCCGCAAGGTCGGGGCCGTCGCTCGCGGCGGACCGGGGAGATGACGCGCCGATGATCCGGCAGCTCACTTTGGCCGTGACGTTCCTGACCGGCATCCCGCTGCCGGTGAACGGCGACGTGAGCCCGGCCGACCTGTGGCGCAGCATGGGCTGGTACCCGCTGGTCGGCTTCGCCCTCGGCGCAGCGGCGTGGGGCGTGTACGCGGGCCTCCTCGAGCTGCTCCCGAGCCTGGTCGCCGCGGTGCTCGTCGTGCTGCTGCTCGAGGCCGTCACTCGTGGGCTGCACATGGACGGCCTTATGGACACCGCCGACGGCATCCTCAGCGGAGCGCCCCGGGAGCGCGCCCTCGAGATCATGAAAGACAGCAACGTCGGCGCCATGGGCGTGGTCGCGGCTGTGCTGATCATCGCGCTGAAAGCCGCGGCCCTGGGCGCGCTGGCGCGCGCCGATGCCGCCGCGCCCCTGCTCGCCGGCTGGTGCGCGGCGCGCGCCCTGCCGGCGCTCGACGTGTACGCGTGGCCGTATGCGCGCGCCGCGGGCACCGGCGAGGCGTTCACGCGCGAGCGTACGCCCGGCCCGGTGGTCATGGCGGGCGCGCTCCTGGCGGCCGGCGTGGTGGCCACGGTGTTCGTCACCGTCGTGGTTGACGGCGCGGGGGGCTGGTACTCGGGCCTCGTCGTCGCGGTGCTCGCGATGGGCGTGGCGCTGGTCGTGCAGGCCGCCGTGGCGAAGCGTCTCGGCGGCCTCACCGGCGACGTGTACGGTTTGGGCATCGAGCTGGCTGAAGCGGTGGCGTTGGTCGTCGGCTGCTCCCTCGTCCGGCTGGCGGGGTGAGGCCGTGAGGCTCTACCTCGTGCGCCACGGCCAGTCCACGGGTAACGTGGGCGGCACCCTCATGGGCCAGAGCGACCACTCGCTCACCGCGCTCGGCGAGGAGCAGGCGCGAGCGGCGGCTGCGCGCCTCGCGCCCTTCGGCCCCATGCCCGTCCACTGCAGCGACCTTCCGCGCGCCGTGGCCACCGCCGCGCACATCGTCGATGCCTGGGCGGATCACCCCGACCCGGACGCGGCGCTCGACGCCGCCCTTCTCGCCCGGCCGCGCGTGCTCCCCGACCCGCGCCTCCGCGAGATCGATCTCGGCGACTACGAGGGCCGCTCCTGGGAGGAGTTCGAGGCCGACGAGGAGCTCACGGCCGCCTTCGCCGCCGACCCCTACGGTACGGCGCTGCCGGGCGGCGAATCCCTGGCGCACCTCGAAGCACGGGTGATGGCCGCCTTGCGCGACGTGCTTGACGCGCACGGTGTCGGCCCCGACGGTGGTCTGAGCACGGACGCCGTGGCGACCTCGGATGCCAGCGCCCTGGCCACCGGCTTCCACACCACCGAGCCGGGCGAGAACGCCTGCGTCGTCGCCCACGACGGACCCATCCGCGCGATCCTCAATCACTATCTCGGGGTGCCGCCGGAGAAGTGGTGGACGCTGTCCACCACCCACGGCGGCGTCTCGCTGCT
>JBAXRL010000926.1:0-1777 GCA_037131205.1 Actinomycetes bacterium
TGACGACGGTGCCGATGGCGCCGACCACGGCGAACTTCACGAACTGCTTGCCGCTCCGGTAGAGACGTTCGTCCACGGGTCACCTGGGTCGCGCGAAGAGATGGGCCGCGCGGCGCCGCAGCGCCGGCCGCGCGGCCGGAAGACCGCGGCCATGATACGCGATGGGCGGCGGGCCAGAAACCCGGGCTACGCCCCGCAGACCCGGGCCACGGCCGGGTTCCATCCTTCGCCGCTTCCCGCCGCTTCCCGCCGCTTCCCGCCGCTTCCCGCCGCCGGGCTCGTCCCGCGTCCTCCCGGCTTCGGCCCCTCCTCCGCCTGCGTCAGTCTCCCGCCGCCGCTCCCTCCACGGACTCGGGCAGGCGCCAGAGGGTGTCCACGGCCACGAGCGCCGCGGCGACGAGGACGACATTGCGCACGAGCACCACCGTCACGGGCCCGGGCTCCAGCGCCACCATCTGCCAGTAGAGGGCGGGAAACTCGATCTGCGTGAGCAGGATGGCGGTCAGCGTGAGCAGCCCGCAGATCCGCTGGCCGCGTCCCCGGCCGGCGCTGACGAGCGCGACCAGCGGGAAGGTCCACACCAGAAACTGCGGCGAAAGGACCTTGTTGCACACGGTGAAGGCGAGCACGCAGGCGAGCGCCGCCAGAGGGACGTACTGCGGCGCGGCGCGCAAAAAGCGGCGGCGCTTCCACACCAGCACGTAGATGCCGACCAGCGCCGCCACCCCCAGCCACGGCGCCACGGTGGCGACGAGCGTGGCGCCCGGCGCGGCGAGGAACTGGGAGCCGTAGGCGCTGCCGGTGCTCACGCCGCGGGCGCCCAGGGCGCCGGCGAACAGGTAGGGCGTGCCGGGGACGCTCTCGATCTGCAGCGGGCGCCGGGCGTGGTAGGTGAAGATGTTGGTCAGGCCCTGGACGTCGCCGACGAACGGCAGGAAGGGTAGCGCCGCGAATACCACGAAGGCGGCGAGGGCGTAGAGCACTCGCCGCCGGCTATCCGCGAGGATCAAGGCGAGCGGCAGCAGCATGGCCGGCGTGAGCTTGAGGGCCACGCCGACGCCGATCGCCCCGGCCGCCGCCGTGGTTCGGCCGCGAGCCAGAAACAGGGCGAAGGCGGCCAGGGTGAGCGCCACGGCGACGTCGTAGCGGTTCGCCGTGATCGCTCCGGCGGCCGCCACGGCCGCGGCGAACGCGACGGCCGCGGCCAGCGGGCGCGCCAGGCCGCGCCAGAGGGCCGCGGCCGCCGCGGCCGTGAGCGCGGCGGCCACGGAGCAGAGGGCGATCATCTCGGCGCTGAACCAGATCTCGTAGGCGCCCACGCTGGACTGCGGAGGCAGCAGCAGCAGCGGCAGCGCCAGCGGCGGGTACTCGAAGGTGAAGTCGCGGTACACGCGCTGCCCCTGCGCCACGAGCTCCGCGTAGTGCAGGTACCACAGCGAGTCGGAGAGGTCGTGGAAGCCGTACCAGACCCGGTACTCCCGCAGCAGCACGATGAGCAAGGCCCAGACGATCGCCTGCAGCGCCACCGCGGCGGCGATGAGGAGGACGGTCTCGCGCAGAGGGCGCGGCGGGACTCCGGAGGGCGCGGCGGCGGGCGAAGCGGTCACGGGCGACGCGGCGGCGGGCGGTGGCGCGGCGGGCGACGCGGCGGCGGGCGTTGCGCCGGACGACGCGGCGGTCGGCAACGCGCCCGCGGGCGGCGGGGCGGCGGGCTCGGGCATCGGCGCGTCGCCCCTCAGCGCCGCGCCGTCCAGGCGTCGACCTCGGACCACACGGT
>JBAXRL010000927.1:0-1775 GCA_037131205.1 Actinomycetes bacterium
TGGTGTTCGTCCCCGCGGACGTGCCGCGGGCGACGGCGAGGATCTTGCCGGCGGCCGCGTGGGCCGCCGCCACATCGCCGTCGAGGGCGGCTCGTTCGAGGTCGTCGTCCGCGCGCGAGAGGGCTGCGAGCGCGCGCTGCGGTCCCCCCAGGATCGCGACGCCCGCGCCGCCGAGCGCGATGAGCTTGAGGAACTCCGACCGTTTGAGCGGCTCCATGGCCATGGGATCACCTCTGCCGGTAGCTGGACCTGCCCGGCTATGGTACTCCCCGGCCTTTCGATTGTCCCGACGGGCGAAACCCGCCCTTGGCAGCCGTCCGCGCCCGCCCTCCTACTCGAAGGTCCAGTGGTCCATGAGCACCAGGCCTGGAATCTCCTCCATCGTGTCGCAGAGCGCCGCCGGCATCTGCACGGCCAGCGGCAACAGGATGCGCCCGTCGGCGCGCGGGATCAGCTGCAGGTCGGTGTCCTTCTGCACCACGAGGCGCAGATCGTCCTGACTGCCGAAGTAGAAGTCGTGGAAAGCCCCAACCGCAGCCGCGGACAGTCCGGGGATGTAGTCGGCGATCGTCGCCGCCGTCGGGTCCACGGGGATCCAGCCGTAGTTCGGCAGGTAGAGCTCGGCCCAGAAGTGGCCGGCTGGTGTGCCCTGGAAGATCTGGAAGCCGCCGGTGCAGCGCGCCGGGATGCCGACGGAACGGCAGAGCGCCGAGAAGTACATGCTCTGGGCGCCGCAATCTCCGTACTTGTGCTCGTGTACGTAGACCGACTCCGCCTCGCCGCGCGGGTACATGGCGAAGTGCGGCATGTGGCTGTACATGACGTTGTCGATGACGTACCGGTAGAGCCGCTGCGCGGCGAGGTACGGGTTGGTCTCGCCGCCGACCACGCGCCGGGCGGTGCGGCGGATGGACGGCGTGATCTTCGTGTTGGCGTGCGACGCCGTGTACTGGCGATAGAGGGCGCTGCTCGTGTCGTAGCGCCCGACCAGGTCGGGGTCGACCTTGAAGTACTGCGCCGCGTGCTCGAACTGGACGCGGAAGGTCACCTCCAGATCGCCGGTGAGCTCCTCCAGCGGCACCGACATGAACAGGAGCCCGATGTCCTGCGATGTACTCTCGGGGTAGTGCAGGTACGTGGTCGGGGTGATCTCGCTGACGCGCACGTTGTCCTGTGGTCCGACCTCGATGGGCAGAGGGAACCAGACGCGCAGGTCGCCGCTCGCCGGGAGCTGGTCTCGCGGCACGGCCAGCGTCTGCGTGAAGTCGAAGGCCCGCGGCTCGGCGTACGGCTGCCAGGGCTGGGCCGTGGCGGCGCCGGTCTCGTAGGCCGCCAGCTTGTCGTAGATCTCCGTGTAGGCGTTCACCATGCCCGGCTGCGTCTGGAAGAGGGCGACGTCACGGTACGCGAGGTTGGTGGGGACGTCGTAGAAGTAGTGCACGACGCCGTCCCAGCGCATCCGCTCGGTGCTCGGCAGGTCGAGCCAGGCGGCGCGCTGCTCGGCCGGCACGCCTGGGTACATCTCGGCGAGCGCGTCGAGCATCTCCGCCCGGGTAGCCGGGTACGTGGACGCGACGAGGAAGATGTCCTGCGTGGCCGTCAGGCAGGCGCGGGCGCGCAGCGCGTCGCCGGCCTTCAAGTAGAGGTCGCGGGCGCGGTCGTAAAGCGCGGTCGCCCGCGTGAACAGGCGCGCCCGCTGCGCTGCCTGCGCCTGCCGGCGCAGGGCCTCGGCGCGGGCCGTCGTGCTCGTCGCCCGCGTGAGGCCGGCGGCCGCC
>JBAXRL010000928.1:0-1775 GCA_037131205.1 Actinomycetes bacterium
TCTCCTCGCCCTACGAACCTCCCCAGCACCCGGAGCTCGTCGCCGACACGGAGGCCGAGAGCGTGGAGGCGATCGTCGCGGCCATCCTCGAACGGCTAGCGGACCTGCTGCAACCGCCGGCGGCCGGCGCAGGGCGGCCTCGGGAATGACGGCGGATGCGACCTCCGCAGCGAGCGCGGCGCCCGCACGGCCGTTCGTCACAGTCGTCTCGGGCTACCCGCGCTCCGGCACCTCGCTGATGATGCAGATGCTCGAGGCCGGCGGCCTGCCGGTGCTCCGCGACGAGGCCTTTCGCCCGGCCGACGAGCGCAATCCGCGCGGCTACTACGAGATCAAGGAGGCGCTGAGCCTGGGCGGGGAGGAGCAGTCCACGGAGTGGGTGGCGGACGCCCGCGGCAAGGCGGTCAAGGTGATCGCCTACCAGCTGCAGTTTCTGCCGCCGGAGTACGACCACCGCGTCGTCTTCATGCGCCGCCGCATCGCCGAGGTGCTGGCCTCGAGCGGCGAGTTCAAGCTGCTGCGCGAAGACTCGCCGCTCAGCGCGCGCGAGAAGGTCATGGCCTACAAGACCGAGTACGCGCTCTACGAGGCCTGGCTCCGGCGCCAGGCTCACCTGTCCGCCATCTTCGTGAGCTACAACGATCTCCTCGAGGACCCGGCCGGGCCGGTCGCCGAGGTCTGCGCCTTTCTCGATGCCCCTCCCGCGGCCGCGCTCGCCGCCGAGCGCATGAGCGCGCCGATCGACCCGGCGCTGTACAGGCAGCGGCAGTAAGGCGTTGCTCTTCGACTCGTTGAGCGAGCGCGCGGCGGCGACCGCCCGGAGGCGGAAGACCGGGATGCCTCCAGCGCGCGACCTCGGCTTGCTGGAGCCCGGCGAATCCGCCTGGCGGCTCGCAGGCCAGAATGCGAGAGAGGAGCGCCCATAAGCATCGCCCTGGAAGACGTCTACAAGCCCTCCGGCGACGTCGTCGCCCGCGAGATCGAGGGTGAGATCGTCATCGCGCCCCTGGTGTCCGGCATCGGCGACATGGAGGACGAGCTGTTCACCCTGAACGACACGGGCAAGGCCATCTGGGACAAGCGCAACGGGCGGCGCAGGCTCGAGGCGTGGTCGCTGCGCTGAGCCCGCAGTACGAGGAAGCCGAGGACGGCGCTGGAGAACGCGACGTGCTCGGCCTTCTCGCCGAGCTCGCCGAGCGGCGGGTGCTGATCGCCGCCTGAGGTGGGGCAAGGCCGGCGCAAGGCCAGCGCCGCTGCCGCGTCGGCGCAGCGCGTCGCGACGCAACGGCGCCTGCCTGTTGCACCCCCCGACAAGGGAGTACAGTCGGCAACGAACGCGATGACCCAGGGGGCGGCGGCAGTGCCATCGCCAGAGGCAGGAGGCGCGAGCCCATGGATGGGCCGACGAGAAGAGCGTGGAGCAGCCCCGAGCTGATCGTGCTCGTGCGGAGCGGGCCGGAAGAGGCGGTCCTCGACCTGTGTAAGTCCCAAACCGTTGGGGGTCCGAACGTCGGCTACGATGAAGTCTGCGAAACTGCCGGTGGTGTCTATGCCGAGGAGTGCTATAGCCCGACCACCTCCTAGCCCTTGAGCCTTCGCGCGGTGGGTGGGCGGCCATGATCCATCGACGAATCAGGTGACGCCCCGTCGAAAGCCCACCGGTTTCAGCATACGACCTGCATCTCGCGGTCGTGGCCGACGCCGGAGCGGCTAGAAGTCGCTCGTGGCCAGGCGTTCGAACTGGCGCCGCACCACGTCGCGCATCCCGTCGGGCA
>JBAXRL010000929.1:0-1772 GCA_037131205.1 Actinomycetes bacterium
ACGTACTCGGCGACGACCGTGCTCTCCGCGCTCACGACGATGGGGTCGTAGCGTGTGGTTCGGGCGTCGGTCATTCAGTCTGTCCCGCGAGGACCATCGGACTCATTCCGTCGCCTCCAGATACGGGCGAACGATCTTCGTGACTCGGTCGATGGCGGCGAAGCGCATGATCTCGCCACGCGTCGCCTTCCGGCTCCGAAGCGTCTCGCGCAGCGCCTCGAGCGCGACGTCCAGCCCCACCTTGTTCCGGAACTTGAAGCAGTCGGCGACTGTCTTCGCCGGACTGAACACCTTGACCGGCGTGCCGTCGATCGTGTGCTCTTCCACGCCCGCCGTGAGAGCCTCGCCCGACATCCGATACACGCGGACGGGCGGGTAGTCGAACCGCGGATGCCAGGACTTGGGCCCTATCGCGATGTTCACCCATGCGGGTATCAGCGTGCCGATCTCGTGGAAGTCGAGTGCGCTGATGAGGCAGAGCACTGCGTCCGGAGCGCGCTCGGCCACGGTCACAACGTCGTACTTGCCTGGCGCTGGGAGCTCTGCAAGGCGATAGACCCCCCGTGAGAGTCGCTCGAGAAGGCCGTCATCCCGCATCCCATAGAGGGTCGCGTAGTGAATGCCGCGTGCGGCGGCTTCGCGGGTGCGGAGAGTACCCCCCGCAGCGCGAAAGACCTCCTCTGCAGCACGCACGGCACTCTCTGACGGCTCTCGTCCCACAGACGCAGTGTGATAGATTACTCGGAAGTTGTAAACCTTCTCCGAGGTTTCTATCGCACTCCCCCGTCCAGTGCGCAGAGACGGCTCCCTACTCCACCCCGCGGTTCTCCCAGTCGCCGTATGACTGCCCGTCGGCGCTCTTCCACTCGAGCCGGCCGTTGCTCCTCACATTCCCCACCCTACGGCCTCGTTCTTGCTGATTCTCCAGAGGCCAGCCCTCAGCCCTTCTGACGCCGGCTGGGCTTGCTCCGAAATGACAGACGCTTTCTTTGGGCTGCCTTGTCCTTCCTGAGATCCCTCTGCTGCAGCTCGTAGTAAGCCGGTGAGAGGTAGCCCAGACTGGAGTGCAGCCGCTGACGGTTGTAGAAGACCTCGACGTACTCGAAGACCGCGCGCCTGGCAGCGTGGTCTCGAGCGTCGAGTACGCGCCTTCGTCTTCGGCATCGACCACGAGTCGCAACGCGACGTCCACGTCCGTTGAGCCGATGTGTTCCGGCTGCGCGTAGTCGTTCCCGGGCGTGAGATAGAGCGGCACAAGACCGCCCACGAGGCAGATCTTGTGCCGCCACGGCTGACCGATGCCACGCATCAGCGTGCCGAGCGCCCGTTCACACCGCTCGGTCGCCTCGCTGGTGTACTCGTGAGCCATCCGGTCCCCCCTAGAAGCCGATGACGGTCTCGCGCAAGTAGTCGGCTTGCTCCTCGCCACGCGCCGGATCCGCGAGGGCATCGGCGTACATCCTGAACACCGATACCACCGGGATGCCATCGCGTTGCTCCGACCCCACGCAGACGCTTGGATGCCCTCGCATGATGACGAGGTTCGCTCCTTCCTCGACGGGCATCGCTCCGAGCGAATCCAGGACGAAGTCCGGCCGGGCGGGCGTGATGACCCATGCCTCGAAGGTACGGACCGCGGTCACATGCGGGGCCACCAGCTGTGCGGCGGCAACGCCCGTGAACCACGCCTGCGCACCTTGCTCCGCAGCGGACAGGCGCTGGGATGCGGCGCGCATCGTCTGCAGCGCGCCATCGTTCAAGACGAAGCCGCG
>JBAXRL010000930.1:0-1771 GCA_037131205.1 Actinomycetes bacterium
GCGCCGCGCTTGACGCTGTCTTCGTCGCCGGCGAGCAGCGGGATCTTGGCCTCCTGGCACACCTTGACGATGGTCTCCAGCGCGGTGACCGCCGTGTTGTCGCCGATCACGGTGATGGCGTCGACGCGCCCGACAAGCGACTTCGCCGCGGCCTGCACCTCGGAGGAGTTACTGGCCGTGGCCTTGACGATCTTGAGGCCGAGCGGCCCCGCGGCCGCCTCGACCTGCTTCACGATGAACACGGAGTTGGACTCGCCGGCGTTGTAGACGATGCCGACCGATTTGGCGTCGGGGTTGAGCTGCTTGGCGAGCGCCAGGACGGGCTCGACGGCCATCTGGTCGCTCACGCCGGTCACGTTGGCGGTCGGCGCCGCGGGATCTGTGACCAGGCCGGCCGACACGGGGTCGGTGACGGCGGTGAAGACGATGGGCGTCGTCGTGTCGGCCTTGACCACGGCCTGCGTGGTCGGCGTGGCCACGCCGAGGATCAGGTCGAGGCCGGCGGCGGCGAACTTCTGGGCGATGCTGGCGGTCGTCGCCATGTCGCCCTCGGCGTTCTGCATGTCGTACTCGACATTGTTGAAGCCCTTCTCGGCGAGGGCGGCCTTGAAGCCCGTCACGGCGGCGTCGAGGGCAGGGTGGCTCACGATCTGCGTGATACCGATCTTGTACGCCTTGGGGGCGGCGGCGGATTCGCTGGGGCTGCTCTCGGTGCCGGAGCTGCCGCAACCGGCGATGACGCCGGCGAGCGCGACCACAGCCAGCAGCGCCACGAGTGGGACTACCTTGAATGCGCGAAGCATCGTTCTCCTTTCGACCACGGACGAATGCGCCATTCTAGTGCGGGCGGCCCGCGACGCACAACCCCCGGCCTCATCTTTATTCACTACCTACGCGCCGGGAACCGGGGCCGGCGAAGCCGACACCGTGGTCGCGGGAGCACAGTATTCCGCCGCGCTGCATCGCTGAACGGCGTCTGAGGTCTCGCGTCGCGCGGCCGCTCTCGCCGCGCGGCGGCGGCGGGGCGCGGCGGCGGCGGGGCGCGGCGGACCTCCGCCGCGCCGCCCCGGCGCCTCAGCTCGCTATAGGCGCGCCCGCTTCTTGAAGCGCTCGACGCAGTTGATGGGGATGTCGAGCGTCCTCGCGATGTTGAACTTGGCCTCCATCATGCCCGGCTCGTCGGGGTGCGTTGAGGAGGTCGCGGCCAGCGTCCCCAGGCCCTTCTCGAGACGGATCTGCTCCATCGCGACCGGGTCGCTGAGGTCGCGCGGCGTGCAGCCGAGCTTGCCGGCGACGTACTGCTTGGCTTCTTTGAGGCGCATCCTTCGGGTCATCTGCATGCGGGCGACCAGATCTCCGGCCGCTCGCATCCCGCCCATGCCCGAGGCTTGCGCGTGTGCCCCCTCCATGCCGAGGGGATCGCCGGTACCCACCTAGTAGCCGTCGATCTTGAGGATCTCGACGAAGGCCTTGGAGGCGCGGCTGGTGGCGTCGGCCGGCGGATACACGCAGGTCGGCACCGCGCCGACGCCCATGCCCACGTTGACGTGCACGGGGATCTCGGCGATCTCCATGGCCGGCTTGATGAGGGCGATCGCGCGGGCGATGTTCCAGGCGGTGGACTTGCCGGTGTTGATGTTGACGGCCGGCCCGTAGATGCTGGCCCCGGCCGCCTGGACCATGCGCAGCTGGTCCCTGGGCCACATGCCGGCCAGTCGCTCGCCGTCGAACTCGAGCTGGCCGTGCATGCCGAGCACGAGCTCGGCCGCCA
>JBAXRL010000931.1:0-1770 GCA_037131205.1 Actinomycetes bacterium
TCTCAGAGACCTCAGCATCTACTCCCCCACGCCCTTCTGGACGGCCGGCGGCATGGTGAGCACGCTGGGCGACCTGAGGATCTGGGTGAAGGCGATCATCACGGGCAAGCTCCTCAGCAAGCGGATGCACGCCGCGCAGCTCGCGTTCTCCGCGCCGAACACCGCGTCGTATGGTCTCGGCGTGATGAACGCCTCAGGGGTGGCGTTCGGGCACTCCGGTGAGGTCCCCGGCTACAACTCCTCGATGTACTACCTCCCGGCCGCGAAGGCGATCAGCATCACGCTGATCAATAGGTACCCGAGCGCGATCGAAGGCGCGGCCGACCAGATCAACTTCGCGCTGATCGACGTGTTGGCCGGGGATCCGGACCGCAGGAACGGCTGGGCCTATCCCGATCCCGCCGACTTCAGCGCGCTCTCCTGGACCGCCGCCTTCACGGAGGCCCACGACAAGTTCTCGCGCGAGTACGCGTTCACTGCCTGGAAGGGCGTGGACTGGCCCGGCCTCTACGAGCGGTTTCTGCCGCGTATCGAGCAGGCCCAGGCCGCCGCTGACGAAAAGGCCTACTACCTCGCCCTGCACGAGTATGTGTGCTCGATCCCCGACGGCCACGTCAGCCTGTCGGCAGAAGATCCCGCGGTGCCCAACGCCCTTGGCCAGGCGCTGGTGGGCGGCGGGTTCGGGATGGCCGTGGCCGAGCTCGATGACTGGCGGGTCGTCGCCGCGGCGGTGATCCCCGATGGTCCCGCCGATCTGGCCGGGATGGACGCCGGCGCCGAGATCCTCTCTTGGGGAGGGCAGCCGGCGCGCACGGCGATCGGGCAGATCGACGTCGGCGCCATCCCCCACAAGTCGTTGGCGGGTGACCTCGGCAACGAGAATCCGATCGCCACGCGCGACCAGTACGGGCTGGAGCAGGCCAGGCTCCTGACGCGAGGACCCGTGGGCACGAGCGTCCGGGTCGAGTTCAAGAACCCCGGCGCGACGGCGTCTCAGACGGCCACTCTCAAGGCAGTCGCCGACGGCGGACAGACGTTCTCTCTGGTGAACTTCGCCAGGCGTCCCGAGATGTCGGACAAGATCGACTACCGGATCCTGCCGTCGGGGTACGGCTACGTCCTCGTGAGGCTGGAGCTCGACCTGTCGGACCCCGGCTCGTACCCCACCGCGGTCTACGAGCAGTTCAAGGCGGCGATCGCGTCGTTCGTGGCGGCCGACGTCCCGGGGATCATCCTCGACCTGCGCGGCAACTACGGCGGTTCGGATCAGCTCGCCGCCGACATGTGCGGCTTCTTCTACTCATCAACCGCCTTCTACGAGGAGACGGAGTACTTCGACAAGCGCGACGGCCGCTTCTTGCGCATCACCATCGCGGAGCGCGGGCCCGACCTGATCGTCGACCAGATCTCGATCGAGCCGCAGACGCCTTACTACGGCGGGCCCGTGGTGGTCCTCGTCAACCCCAACACGAAGAGCTCCGGGGAGGGCCCCGCGGAGTACATCTCGCGGCTGCCGAACGGCACGGTGATCGGCTTCTACGGCACCAACGGTTCCTTCGGCATGGTGGGCGGCGGGATCGCCCTGCCGGGAGGGTATGGGATCGACTATCCCTTCGGCCGCTCCGTCGACCAATACGGCGTCATCCAGCTGGACAGCAGGCACGGGATCGGCGGCGTGCCCCCCGATATGCGGGTACCGAAGACGCTTGACAACGTGCTCGCCTTTGCGGCGGGGACCGACGTCGAGCTGCAGTACGCCGTCAAGTACCT
>JBAXRL010000932.1:0-1769 GCA_037131205.1 Actinomycetes bacterium
GCGCCAGGCGCGCTCGTGGTCGAAGCCCTCGGGGTCGAGGGCGCGCTGGATGCCGAGCCCCTCGACGACGGCGATGCTCACCGCGGCGAGCGCCTCGAGCGCCTCGTCGTCAAGCTCGGCGGGCGCGGCCCCCAGGCAGTCGGCGTCGATGCCGCGGTACAGGCGGTACTCCTCGGCGAAGCGCGCCCGGACCTCGGGGTCGCGCAGGGCGTGAGGCAGGAGCTCGTACAGCATCCTGTTGACGCGCTCGTTGCTCGACACGCGGCGCTGCCAGTCGAGAAAGGCCGCGGTGCGCTCCGACCCTTCGGTGGTCGCGCGGATCTCCTCCACGAGGCCCACGTCGGGGCTCTGGAAGAGGGTGTCGACGAGAGCCGCGAGCAGACCCGCCTTGCCGCCGAAGTAGTAGGACACCAGCGCCCGGTTCACCCCGGACTGCTGGGCGATGGCCGTCATGGTCAGGTCCGCGTAGCCGCGCTCCGCGAGGATGTCCTGGGCGGCGGCGAGGAGGAGGCGCGCGGTCGGCGGCAGCTCGTCGCCGCGCGCTGGGGGTCGGGCGCTCATGACGTCACCGTATCATGGCGCCGGAGGCGTCCCCCGCGGGGCGGGCGGGCCTCCCGACGCTTCGCCCCGCGGGCACGGCCTCAGCCTCTGAACCGCGCGTGGCGCGCCGGCAAGGTCGCGTCCGCCACGAGCAGGCCCACGACCAGACCGGCGGCGATCACCAGCACCGCCGCGAGGATCTCCACGCTGCCCGTGGCGCTGCGCAGAAACGCCGAGATGCCCTGGAAGCCGAGGGCGCCGGGCACCAGCGCCGCCAGGCCCGGCACCAGCGGCACCGCGGCCGGCCGGCTCGTGAGCCGCGCGTAGAGATTGCTGCCCAACCCCAGGATCAGGCTGGCGACGACCACGCCGACGGTGGGACCAAGCAGCCAGGCGCCAAGGCGTGCGCCGTAGACCGCCACGGCCACGGCGCAGAGCACCACCCAGATGTCGCGGGGCCGCGAGTTGGTCACCACGAGAAGGGCGCCGGAGCTGGCGACGACGGCCGCGAGCGTCAGCCACTGGCCGGGGATCTCGCGCCCGGGGCCGGCCGGCGGCACCCAGCCGAGCTTGGTGAAGATCGCGTAGCCCATGGCCACCCCCAACCCCAGGCTGACCAGCGAGACCGTCGCGCCGGCGAGCCGCGCCGAGCCCGAGACGAGATGTCTCGCCGCCAGCTCCGAGACGCCCAGGGTGATGCTGAGGCCGGGCAGCAGCAGGATGAGCCCGGCCAGCACGACCGTGGCGAGGTGGAAGTGCGGCAGCACGTGGCCCAGAGCCAGGGTGAGCACCGCCGCCAGGAAGCCGGCCAGCAGCTCGACCAGGCTGGTGAGGCGTTCCATACGGCGCGCGAGCACCGCGAGCGCGCCCACGGCGAGGCCGACCGGGATGGCGGCGGTGAGCTCACGCACGCCGCCGCCCAGAAAGACGCTGATCGCCGCGGCG
This sequence comes from Actinomycetes bacterium, assembly GCA_037131205.1. Classification (GTDB taxonomy): domain Bacteria; phylum Actinomycetota; class Thermoleophilia; order UBA2241; family UBA2241; genus CAIXSE01. The sequence continues at coordinate 1,486 of JBAXRL010000932.1, forward strand.
CCCAGACCCGAGGCCAGCACGCGCATGTACCAGGCGAAGCGCGGCGGGCCGGCCGTGATGAGCCTGACCTCGGCCAGCCCCTGAGCGGCGGACCGGCGCCCGCGGGTGACGTCGAGCAGCGTCTCGTCGAGCAGGCTGAGGGCCTGCAGGTCGATGGCGCTGTCGCGCGTGTGCAGGAGCACGGTGTGCATCGCGGCGCCGTGGCCATAGGCGACGAACACGGCCGTGGGCACCGTGAAAAAGGCGACCTCCACGCCCAGCGTGCGGGCGCACGCCTGCAGCCC
>JBAXRL010000933.1:0-1769 GCA_037131205.1 Actinomycetes bacterium
GACGAAGCCGATCTGGACCAGCGCCAGGCCGGCGAATCCGGCGACCTGTTGGATCCTGGTCCAGTGGTCGCCGTGCACGGTGGCGAACGTCGCCGCTGAGAGCACTTGCCCGACGATCAGGATCGAAATGCCGGTGAGCAGGATCGGACGCCGGCCCCAGCGGTCGATGTAGATCATCGAGACGACGACCGCGGCCAACGCGAAGACCTGCACAAAGGCGCCCATCAGGATCGCCTCGACATCTGAGCTGAAGCCCATCGACTTGAAGAGCTGCGGGCCGTAGGTGACCGCCGCGTTGACTCCGGTGATCTGGATGAAGAAGCCGAACGAAACGACGAAGACCGTGGCCCGCAGGTACGGCTTGCGGAACATCTCGCGGATCATCCCGCCCGATTCGTCGGCGTGAGCAGCCTCCATCTCGGCGAGCGCCTGTTCGGGGTCCACCCCCGGGTCGGTACGCCGCAGCGTCGCGGCTGCATCTTCGCGCCGCCCTTTCATGAGCAGCCAGTTCGCGGTTTCGGGGAGCCTCAGCAGGATGGGCAGCAGGATCGCCGCCGGCAAGGCGGCGAGGCCGAGCATGATGCGCCAGTTGTAGTTGGGATCCGCCTCGCTCAGACCGGCCGAGAACAGGTACCCGACAATGAGGCCGGAGGTCGCCATCACCTGGTACAGAACGAGCACGCGTCCGCGCACGCGGGCGGGCACGGATTCGGCGGCGAACAGCGGGACCGCGATGAGCGAGAGCCCGATGGCGAGACCGAGGAAGAAGCGGGACGCCCACAGCTGCCACTCGTTCTGCGACGCCGCGGAAGTGAGGCAGCACACCAGGTATCCGGCGGCGACCACGAGGATCGCCTTCCTCCGTCCCAGGCGGTTGGACACCCATCCGCCAAAGAAGGCGCCGATGAGCTCGCCCCAGACGATCGCCGTCGCGACTGTCGAGACCTGCGCGGTCGTCAGACCGAGGTCGCCCTTGAAGAACAGCGCCGCGCCGCCGATATTGCCGTTGTCGTAGCCGTAGAGCAGGCCCATCATGGCGGCGCTCGCGGCGACCACCATCGCGGCCTTCGGCATTGCCGCCTTCGAGCTCGTCAGCGGCGTACCGGCAGCGCTCATCGCCCACCTCCCGTGTCGCGACATAGGTTTCGACCTGTGTGCATCCCCGGCGTCATCTTGCCGCGCCGCGCGCCGGCGTCCCGTGGAGCGCGCCTCACCCTGAAGCCGAACGCGCTGTCCGCGGCAAACCGAACAGCGCTCCCGGTCGAGCCGCACACCATCCGCTCACAGCGACGCGCTCGCGGCTTTGATAATGACGTAGCGCCCGGCCTGAGGTCAACGGGGGCGCCGTTCGGCCGGCGCGCGTTGAGCGGCGTGAGCAGGACTTTCCCGGAGTCCCCGCGCGCCCGGCAGGATTCGAACCCGCGACCTGATGACCGCCAGTGACCGGCAGGCGCGATACTGCCTGTAATCAGGCTGGAAACGTCGGCGCGCTCCGCAATGGCCTGGTCGCGGCCGAAATGCCGCCGCGCGGACGGCAACCGACGAAGGATCGCACGGTGCTGCAGGAGGATAGGACCGCTACCCCCTTCCAGCATCCCAGCCAGGGGTACCGGGGCCGCCCAGGCACCATCCAGCCAGACAGTGGCAGTCTACCCCGCCTCCTCCTCCGGCCACTCCGCTCAGATCGGCGTCCACCAGCTCCTGCAGGGAGCCGATCTCCTCGGCGCTGCAGTCGAAGCCTTCCGCGACGATCAGCGCCATCCGCGCCT
>JBAXRL010000934.1:0-1766 GCA_037131205.1 Actinomycetes bacterium
GAACAAGGGGTTGAAGAAGAGGATCTCGAGCATGACGATCGGGTACAACCCCAGCAGGACGATGTAGTTGTTCTTCCAGGCCGGCGCCATCCCCTCACGCTGCGCCCCGAACGCAAACCAGTTGCCGAACCCGTTGCGCGCCTCCCTGATGATCGACTTCTCGACGAAGCTCTCGGACTCCGTGATCAGAGCCTTGCGCTCGGGGGACGTCAGCCAGTCGTTGAGATGGTCCGGGGTGTCGAACTTGAGCATCGTGACGTAGTGCTCCTGGAACCCCTCGATCGGCGGCTGCACCTCGCAGCCGAGGTAGCCGGGGAACTTGGCCTGGGCGGCGTCCATGCGCTTGTGCCACGCCCGGAAGTCGCTCTCGGCGTGCGGCGCCACCTTGGTCATGATGACCGCCGTGGTCTCGGACCTCGGTCCCTGTCCGGCGCTGCCCATGAACACGTTGATGGCGTCGTCGCCCACGAGGACCGGCTGGATGCGCTTGAGCATGTCGGCGCGCTGCGCAGAGTCCAGCCAGGCGTGGAGTTGCTCCTGCGTCTCGAAGCGCTGGACGATCACCCAGTCGACCTGCGTGGGCGGGAACGGCGGGATGACCTCGCCCGAGACGAAGCCGGGGAAGCCGGCGACGAGCGTGCTCATCTCCGCCTGCCACGCGGCGAACTCCGGCTCGTGCTCGGGTGTCACGCAGGTGTTGGTGACGACCGTCGCGTGGGGACTCTCGGCCACGCCGGTCACCCCGCGTGCGCCAGGGCGAAGGCGTTGTGCTCGCGGACCACAGGCGCCATGTCGACGGTGACGACGACGCCATTGTCCACGATCACGCGGCCGTTGATGACGGTGTACCTGGCCTTCTGCGGGGCGCAGAACAGCGTCGCCGCGACCGGGTCCGTGAGGCCGCCGGCGTAGTCGACCGTGTTGAGGTCGATGCTGAAGAAGTCCGCGCACATGCCCGGGGCCAGGTGGCCGATGTCGTCGCGGCCGAGAACGGAGGCGCCGCCGCGCGTGGCGATCTCGATTGCCTCGCGAGCGGTCATCCACTCGTCGGCGCGTAGCGGGTCGGACGTGGACAGCACGGTCTGCGGGCCCTCCGGCGGGAGCAGGCCCATCTTGAGGCGGGCCAGCAGCATCGCCAGCCGGACCTCGCCGAGCATGTGGTTGCAGTCGTTGCTGGCGGAGCCGTCCACGCCGATGCCCACCCGAACGCCGGCGTCGCGGTACTTCTTGACCGGGGCGATGCCGGACGCCAGACGCATGTTGGAGGACGGGCAGTGCGCCACGCCGGTGCCGGTCTGGGCGAACTGGGCGATCTCTACGTCGTTCACGTGGATGGCGTGCGCGTACCAGACGTCGTCGCCCAGCCAGCCGACCGAGTCCATGTAGGCGACCGGACGCATCTTGTACATCTCCAGCGTGAACTTCTCCTCGTCGAACGTCTCGCAGAGGTGGGTGTGCAGGCCGACGCCCTTGTGCTTGCGCGCCAGCTCGGCGGACCCCGTCATGAGCCCCGGGGTGACGGAGAACGGCGAGCACGGGCCGAGCGTCACGGTGAGCATGGAGCCGCGCGACGGGTCGTGGAACTGGTCGATCACGCGCTCGGAGTCGATGAGGATCGCCTCCTCGTCCTCCACGCAGCTGTCCGGCGGCAGCCCGCCCTTGGACTTGCCCAGGGACATCGAGCCGCGGCAGGCGCCGAAGCGCACGCCGATCTCCGCGGCGGCGGCGATCTGGTCGTCGACCTTGCAGCCGCTCTGGAAGACGTA
>JBAXRL010000935.1:0-1765 GCA_037131205.1 Actinomycetes bacterium
AGCACGGCGCCGCTCGCCGGGTCGACGACGTCGCCGGCGGCGTTCACGGCGACCAGCGCCGCCACGGTGACGCCGCCGGCCAGCCGCAGGCTGGCCGCACCGAGGCCGCTCTTGGTGGCGCGCTCGAAGCCGAGCATCTTGCCGACGGTCGCTCCCGTGCCGGCGCCGACCGAGCCCTGGGGGACGGCCGCGGTGGAGGCGGCGTCGCAGGCCGCCTCGCCGGCGGCCGCGTCGGGGCGCACGTCGGCGCGCCCCACGGGCAGGTCGAAGAGCACCGCCGCGCAGACGAGCGGCACGCGCACGGGGCCGACGGCGACGCCCCGCCCCCGGGCCTCGAGCCAGCGCATCACCCCGCCGCAGGCGTCGAGGCCGAAGGCGCTGCCTCCGCCGATCAGCACGGCGTGGATGCGCTGCACGGCGTTGACCGGGTCCAGCAGGTCGGTCTCGCGGGTACCCGGCGCCGAGCCGCGCACGTCGACGCCGGCCACGGCGCCCTCGCCGTCGCAAAGCACGACCGTGCAGCCCGTGGCGGCATCACGGTCGGTCCAGTGACCGACGCTCAGGCCGCGCACATCTGTCAGGGTTCCGTTCATGGTCCTCCCTCGTGTGTCGGTGACGCGCCCGCCAGCCGCTCGCCGAGCAGTGCGATGCGGTCGTCCAGCTCGTTCAGGAGCGCCGCCTTGACGTCTTCGTCGACGGCGCCCGCCCGGCGCAACGCCTCGATCCGCGCGCGCTGCACGAGGAGTCCCTCGATGCGGTCCGCCAGCCGGTCGCCCTCGCCCTCGGGCGGCTCCTCGTCCAGCGGGTCGAGGCCCTCGAGCAGCACTTCCTCCTGCGCCTCGATGGTCGCGCCCAGGTGCTCGCGTTCCGCGCGCGTCATGAGGCCGGTCTCCTGGAGCCGGTCGAGGGCGTCGTGGGCGCGCACGAAGCCGTCGACCAGCGCCCGTCGCTGCGTCACGCCCACGGGCTCCTCGCCCCCGCCGACCAGGCCGAGCCGCCGCACCAGCAGGGGCATGGTCAGGCCCTGACCCACCAGCGACAGCAGGACGACCCCGAAGGTGACCACCTGGAGCGTCTCGCGCCCGGGCACGCCCGCGGGCACGCTGAGCACGAGAGCGAGGGCGATGGTGCCGCGCAGGCCGCCCCACACGAGCACGTGCTGCCAGCTGAACGGCAGACGGCTTCCGGCGAGGCGGAAGACGGCGCCGAAACCGTAGACCGTCACGGCCCGCGCCGCGACCACGACCGCGAAGGCGATGAGCACCAGCCCCGCGTGGTCGACGATCAGCGACAGGTCGAGACGCAGGCCGATGAGCAGGAAGATGAGCGAGTTGGCCACGAACGCCGCGTACTCCCATACCGTGCCCATGGTCACCCGGGTGACCGGCCCCATGCCGCGGTGCCGGCCGTAGTTGCCCACGACGATGCCGGCGGTGACGCAGGCGACCACGCCCGACATGCCGAGCTGCTGGCCGAGAAGGAAGGCCCCGAAGGCGACGATCGTCGAGAGCGTGACCTCGATGAGGTGGTCGTCGATGCGGCGGTGGAGCGCCGAAGCGGCGTAGCCCACCGCCAGGCCCACCGCCAAGCCGCCGGCGGCCATCCAGACAAAGCGGCCGACGGCGGCCGCCGCGCCGACGGAGCCCCCGTCCACGACGGCGGCGAGGACGATGGCGAAGACGATCGCCGCGGTACCGTCGTTGAACAGGCTCTCGGCCTCGACCATCGTCGTGAGCCGCTCCGGCGCCCCGAGGCGGCGGAACAA
>JBAXRL010000936.1:0-1763 GCA_037131205.1 Actinomycetes bacterium
CCCGTGCCGACCCCGACTCCCACGCCCACGCCAACCCCCGCAGGCTGGTCCAGGCAGACCTCGGGGACCACTGAGGACCTCAGCGCCGTCGCCTTCAGCGACGCCACCCACGGCTGGGCGGTGGGCAGCTCCGGCCTCATCGTCGCCACCACGAACGGCGGCGCTACCTGGAGCAAGCAGATCACGAGGAGCAGCGCGGGGCTCCCCGGCGTCGCCGCCGGCGACGCCGCCCACGGCTGGGCGGTGGGCAACTCCGGCCTCATCCTCGGCGCCACGAATGGTGGGTCCGCTCCGCGCGCGCAGGGCTCGGCGAGCAGCGCGGAGCTCCTCGGCGTCGCCGCCGGCGACGCGACCCACGGCTGGGCGGTGGGCGAGGGCGGCGCTATTCTCGCCACCGGCGACGGCGGCGCCACCTGGGATCTGCAGACCTCGGGGACCGCCAAGGGGCTCGAGGGCGTCACCTTCGAAAACGTTAGCGGTGACTCGCGCCTTCCCCTGTTCCAGGGCTGGGCGGTGGGCGACGGCGGCACAATCGTCGTCACCACGGACGGCGGCGCCACCTGGAACGCGCAGAGCTCGGGGACCACCGAGAGGCTGACCGCCGTCGCCTTCAGCGACGCCACCCATGGCTGGACGGTGGGCGAGGGCGGCATCATCCTCGCCACCAAGAATGGTGGCTCCACCTGGGGCTCGCAGAGCTCGGGGATCGGCGCGGCCCTCCTCGCCGTCGCCTTCAGCGACGCCGCCCACGGTTGGGTGGTGGGCATCGATGGCGTCATCCTCGTCACGACAAACGGCGGCGCCAGCTGGGGCCTGCAGAGCTCGGGGAGCAGCGACTACCTTACCGGCGTCACCTTTGGCGACGCCGCCCACGGTTGGGTGGTGGGCATCGATGGCGTCATCCTCGTCACAGCGAACGGCGGCTTCCCTCCGGCGCCGGCAGCGGCGCCCAGGATAACCAAGCGTGAGCCCGCTTCCGCGAAGCGCGGCGCGCTCGTCAGTATCACCGGCACGGACTTCGGCGTGGCGCCAGGCACCAGCTCCGTGAAGTTCGGCAGCAAGACCTGCACCACGTACCTCTCCTGGAGCAACGGGCAGATCACGTGCAAGGTGCCCAAGACGGCCAAGTACGGCGTCGTCAAGGTCACGGTGACGACCGCGGCGGGCACGAGCAACGCCAAGAGATTCACGGTGAAGCGCTAGCGGTGACCCCTGCCGCGGCTCTTTGCGGCTGGTCGTGCACCACCGGTGGTGCAGGCGCCGCCCGCCTGCGCACGACCACGGCCGCGGAGGGGTGTAACCTTGCTTCTGCTCTGGCGATAGGATTCGATGAGCTGCACGAGGGGGCGGCGGGGCGCTTGCGGGCGCCGCCGTTCAGACCCGAATGAGAGGGAGCAAGCCATGCCGACCAAGGTTCGCGGCGAGTTCCACCACTCCATCATCGGTGTCCTGCTCGCGCTGAGCCTGTGTTTCGCCGGCGGTCTGCTGCTGGTGATGCAAGCGCAGGCCGGCGTCCGGGACGCGCGGCATGCGGCGCAGGCCGCGCCGGCGCCGCAGCCCGGCCCAGCCTACGCCGCCGGCGAGGTCCTCGTGCGCCTGCGTGCCGGCGCTTCGCTCTCGAGCAAGCAGGCGCTGGCGAGCGCCCTGGGCGCGGCCGGCTTCCACGACCTCCGCGTGCCGGCCATCCTTCCGCCGGGACAGCGCATCCTGCTGGTCACGTCCACCACGCTCAGCGGCGAAGCCCTCGTCGAGAGCGCCCTGCG
>JBAXRL010000937.1:0-1762 GCA_037131205.1 Actinomycetes bacterium
ATCTGGCGCCCATGCGTGTGGGATCGCACGCCCCACGGCGCCTGGCTTGCATCCGGCAGGCGCGGCGCGCTGCAGAACGCGGAAGAGCGGGCGCGTGAGATCCTGCGGACGCACGCCCCCGAGCCGCTCGCCGCCGACGTGCGCGCCGAGCTGCGGCGGCTCGTCGAGGCGGCCGAGGCCGAGCTCGTCTGACCGCAGGCCCTTGGGGCGGGCGGAAGAGCCGCACGCTTCGCTTCGTTGTTCGGTACGGGTGCGCCATACGACCACCTCTGTCGTCAACCTTGCGGTTCGCATTCCGCACGGCCTCTGGTCTTCCGCGGGATGACGATGGCATACTCATCCACGGAGGCTAGCGCAGGGCGCGGCTCGGTGTTATCAGGTTTATCCGAGTTTATCCGCCAGCGATAAACCCGGAGAAAAAAAATAAGGATTTGCATGGACCCACGTGACAACCCCTACACACCCAATGCCGGCGCCCGTCCGCCGGCGCTGGTAGGTCGTGAGGACGAGCTCGCGGCGTTCGATGTCCTGTTGGCACGCCTCGCCCGCGGTTCGACCGATCAGTCGGTGATCGTCACAGGCTTACGCGGCGTCGGCAAGACCGTGCTGCTCGGCGAGTTCAGGATCCGCGCCGAGGCGCAGGGGTGGGTCGCAGTCGAGGCGGAGATCACGAGGCACCCCGACTTTGGGCTGCGCATGGCTCAACTCACGCGCCGCGCTCTTCTGCAGCTTGCGCCCAAGGCCCGCTGGAAGGATCGGGCGCGCCGCGCGGCCGGCGTTCTGAAGGCCTTCACGATCACCGTCTCCTCGAATGGCGCTCTCACGGCGGGGCTCGACGTCGAGGCTGCCGAAGGCATGGCCGACACCGGCGAGATCGTCCAGGACCTGGCCGACCTGGTTGTCGCGCTCGGCGAGGTCGCCAAGGAGTCCGGTCGTGGCGTCGTGTTCCTCTTTGACGAGATCCAGCATCTACCGCGAGTCGACTTCGAGGCCTTGATCGCGGCTCTGCACAAATCCGTGCAGCGCGCTTTGCCGATCACCTTCGTCGGGGCTGGTCTGCCTCAGATGCCTCGCCTGGCCGGTGAGGCCAAGTCGTATTCCGAGCGGCTCTTCCGGTTCCCCTCGATCGGCCGTCTGCCTCGCGAGCAGGCGCTGCGGGCTCTCGTGCAGCCCGCATCAGACCTCGGCGTGGCGTTCACCGACGAGGCGGCCGACGAGATCGTCGCCTTCACGGAGGGCTATCCCTATTTCATCCAGGAGTACGGCCGCATCGTCTGGGACGAAGCCGTGGACGCGCCGATCAGCGCCGCCGATGTTGCCGCCGTGCGCCCGCTCGTCGCGGCGAAGCTGGACGGCAGCTTCTTTCGGGTGCGGGCGGAACGCACCACACCCCTGGAGCTGAGTTATCTGCGAGCCATGGCGGAGCTCGGCGCGGAGCCACAGAAGGCCGGTGAGGTGGCGGCCGTGCTCAAGCGCGGCGCCGCGCAAGTCGGTCCGACGCGAGCCCGTCTGATCGAGAAGGGCCTGCTGTACACCCCAGGCTACGGATTGGCGGCCTTCACGGTGCCGCAGTTCGACAAGTACCTGCTGCGAACGCTGCCGCTGGCCGAGGACGCACGGGCGTAGACAGTGAGAAAGGGCGGGGGTGCGCAGCACCCCCGCCCTTTCGCGGTCAGGTCTTCGCCGGCGGCCCGGCGGCAGGAGCCCCTACCCCACCAGCGCCTTCGCCCGGTCCACCGCCATGCCGGCGTTGGCGCCGTAG
>JBAXRL010000938.1:0-1762 GCA_037131205.1 Actinomycetes bacterium
GTGCCCGTGGGGGCGGTGACGTCGGTGGCAAAGAGCGGCGTCACGGCGAACGCTCCGGGGCTCGTGCCCCAGCCGCTCCAGGGGGCTGCGCCGAGCGCCGACCAGGCGACGATGATCTGGTAGCCGCCGCCCGCGTCCACGTCGAGGGGGACGGCCTGGCAGTAGGTGCTGCCGCCGTTCGCGGGCACGTCAGGCGTGCTCAACCTGAACCAGCTGCCGCCGCTGCGCGCCCAGAGGCGGAAGGCGCCGCCGGAGACCGCGATGCTGGTCGTCCAGCCGACCGTGAGGGAGCTGTGCACGGGGTAGCTGGCGCCGCTCGGGAACACGGGGGCGGTGATCGTGGTGAGCGGCGTAGACACCGGCCCGCCCTTTTCGTCCGCGCCGATATCGTGGGCGGCGACGCCGTCTCCATCGCCATCCTGGGGACGCGCGTCCCCATCGTAGTCGCTCGCGGGAGCGCCCACCGCGGAGCCGGCGTCGATCGCCGGCGAGCCGGCCAGCAGGTGATAATCCCCCAGCGAGGGGTCTGCGAACCTGGGGGATACGTCCGGCAGATCGTCCACACCGTAGATCTCGTACTCGGGGTCGTGCGCCCCGTCGCTGAGATTGTGATCCACCGTCAGCTGGGGCAGCGTGCTGGGGGGCGCGCTCATCTGCGAATAGGCGTTGCCGCTGCAGATGTTGTTGCGGATGAGGACGTTCGTGAGCTGCCGGGTCTCGATGCCGATGCCCACGCCCCAGCCGTCGCGGCCGTTGCCGACGAAGGTGTTGTTGACGATGTCGACGTCCTTGAACGTGGGGTGACCGAGATCCGAGAACCAGAGCCCGCACAGGTTGTCGTAGGCGATGTTGTTGGAAAGGCGCACGTCCTCCAGCAGCCCGCCCGCTTCAGAGGCCAGGGAGAAGCCCATGCCCTCGATGTCGTAGACCAGGTTCTGAGAGACCGCGACGTCGAACAGATGCCCGGCTTCGGCGTCCACATAGATGCCCACGTGGCTCAGGTCGTGCACGCGATTGCCGTACACCTTGCCATGCCGCGAAGCATCCTTGATGCTCATCCCCTCCTTGCCGTCCGTGCCGGGCATCACGCCGTGGATATGGTTGTCGCGCACCTCGAAGGTGTCGGTGTTGCTGATCGAGATGTGCTCCTGCCAGGGGCCGGTACACGCCCCGACCACTTCGTTGCCGTCCACGATGACATGGTCGCTGCTCCACGAAGAGATGCCGGATGAATACGTGTTATAGGTGTAGTTGTGGTCGATGGTGACGTAGCTGGAATCGTCTGCCACGATGCCATAGTACATTGAGTTGATCACGCGCAGACCGGTCACGCGGACGTAGTCCCGCCCCGCCAGATCGAACAGCCCGCAGTAGTCAGGTACGTCCACCCCGGCCCCGTCGATCGTGACCGCCTCGCCGGGATAGGCGGCGTAGGTGATGTGACTACCCGCCGCCCCCGAAGCGAGGGGCGCCACGCGCTCGTGATACGTCCCGGCGCGGATGAACACCGTGTCCCCGGCGACCAGGCTCTGGGCCGCCTTCCCGATGGTGCGCCAGGGGGAGTCCACGCCGGCCCCATCGTTCGCGTCATCCCCGTACGGCGCGACGTAGTACAGATCGCTCGTCGCGACCTTGGCCGCGCCGCCGGCAGTGCTCACTACGAAGCTCGGCATGGTCGCCACGATGGCGCCGCTGGGCGCCCGGAACGTGGGCTTGCCCGGCGCCCCCGCAGCCCCGGCCCCCGCGGCCCCGCAGAGGCCGC
>JBAXRL010000939.1:0-1760 GCA_037131205.1 Actinomycetes bacterium
CGATCGTCACCTTGACCGGCATCAACTTCACGAACGCCACGAGGGTCGCCTTCAACGGCGCCCGGGCGAGGAGCTTCAGGGTGGTGAGCCCCGCGCAGATCACGGCCGTCGTGCCCGCCGCCGCGACCACAGGCCCGATCAGCGTCACCACCTGGGGCGGCACCGGCCTCAGCGCGACGAGCTTCACCGTGAGCGTGGCGGCGCCCCGCATCACGGTGACCGCCCCCACTGGCACAAGGAGCTACGAGCGGGGCAGCAGCCTCACGGTGAGCTGGACGACCACCCCGGCCGCCGCCGCCGGCGAGTTCGGCGTCTGGGCGCGCAGCGCCGGCGGCGGCCTGTACATCGGCAAGCTCGTGCCCGCCAGCGGCGCCGCGAGCTACGCCACCAGCCTCATCCTCGCCGTGCCCACCGGCAGCGGCTATCAGGCGATCGTCGCCTGGCGGCCCATCGCCGGCAGCGGCGCCTGGACCTCGTTCGGCACCAGCCCCGGCTCGTTCGAGGTCACCGGGAAAGATGAGCCGGCCATCGGCGAGGTGACCGAGTTCGCGGTGTCGGAGAACAGTGGGCCGCTGGACATCGTCGGAGGGCCGGACGGCAACCTCTACTTCAGCGCGTCCACGGGTCACGCGCTCGGCCTCATCACGACAAGCGGCACGGTGACTCTCTACGGCATCATGGACGAACCGGACGGCCTGGCGTTCGACGGTCTGGGGAACCTGTGGTTCTCGATGCCGTACCCATCGTCGCAAGACCTGGGGATGTGGGCGCTGCCGCTCTCCACGTCCACGCTGCCCCGGTACTGGGTCATCCCGTACCCCGGAGAAGAGGGTGGGCGCCCGGCCGCGATGGCCCTCGGTCCGGATGGCTGCATCTGGTACACGCAGCCCAACATGTGCCGGATCGGCAGCATCGACCCCGCGGGGCCGGCCTCCCAGACCCCGGCGTCGTACCTCCTGTCCGCGGAACTCGCACCGAAGGACATCACCGCCGGGCCGGACGGCGGCATGTGGTACACGGCGGCGGGGTCCAGCCAGATCGGCCGCCTCAGCACCACCGGGGCGCAGAGCTACTTCACGGTGGTCTCTTCCGGGCCTTCCAATCCGGTGGGCATCGCGAGCGGACCAGACGGCAACCTGTGGATCACCAATGAGGGCAACAACTCCATCCAGCAGGTGACCCCCAGCGGGGTCGTCGCGACGTTCGCGATCCCGACAGCCGCCAGCGGCCCGATGGGGATCGCCGCGGGGCCCGACGGCAACCTGTGGTTCGTGGAGAACGTCGCCAACCAGATCGGACGGATCACGACCGCTGGTGTCATCACCGAGTACCCGATCCCCAGCGCCGCGAGCAATGCCATCGCCATCGCCGCGGGACCGGACGGCAACATGTGGTTCACGGAGAAGGGCGACTTCACGACCACGGATCCGACCGGCGACAAGATCGGCCGGATCATCACCGGGTTCAGCCCCACCAGCAGAGGGCCGGCGCTTTCCGCGGCCGGCCAGGCAGGGCTGCTGCGCTGACCTGCGCCGCAGCGCAGCTCCGGCAGTGGCAACCAGTTCAAGTCTGCCGCCGGCGCTGTCGAGTAAGGTAGCAGGCACAGAGTCCTTGCCCGCGGACGAGGGGCTGCGCGCCTTCGCGGCGCGTGCCCTCCGCCCGCGTGGACGCCGCGCGGCAGAGCACAGCAGCCCGGCGCGGTCAGCTCAAGCGGCGTGATGCCCGGCGTCACGCCCTCACAGAGAGGTACCACATGAAGC
>JBAXRL010000940.1:0-1758 GCA_037131205.1 Actinomycetes bacterium
CGCCACGGGCTTCACGCAGCAGCAGGTGCTCGAGGCGCGCGTGCTCGACCTGCTCACGGGGTCGTGAGCAGGTAGGCCGAGCGCGCCGCGCGGCCCCGCTTCCGCGGCGCGACCGCCCGCGCCCTCGCGAGCGCGACCGCCCAGCGCGGCTGCGTCTCCGCCGCGCGGCGGCCACGTCTTCGTGGCGTCTGCGCCGCGCGTGCACGCTTTTCCGTCCGACCCAGTCCCTATCATCTCCCTTGACACGAACATGGGTTCGCTCTAAGCTCCATACGAACATATGTTCGCTACCAGAGGAGGAACGGTGGAAGGTCTCACGCGGCGGCAGGAACAGGTCCTCGAGTTCATCCGCGAAAGCGTGCGCGTCGATGGCTATCCGCCCACGGTGCGCGAGATCTGCGCGGGGCTCAGCCTTTCGTCGCCGTCCACGGTGCACGCGCATCTCGCCAACCTTGAGCGCCTCGGGCTCATCAAGCGCGATCCCACCAAGCCGCGCGCTCTCGACGTCGTGCAAGACCTCCGTCCGCGACGTCCGCTGCCGCTGGTCGGCCGCGTCGCCGCCGGTGAGCCCATCCTCGCCGAGGAGAACATCGAGGAGTACGTCGACGTGCCCGCTTTCCTGCGCCGCGACGACGACGATTTCGTGCTGCGCGTGCAGGGCGATTCGATGATCGACGCCGGCATCTTCAACGGCGACTTCATCGTGGTGCACGCGCAGGACCAGGTGCAGAACGGCGAGATCGTCGTGGCGCTGGTCGGCGACGAGGCCACCACCAAGCGGTACTACAACGAGGGCCGCACCGTGCGCCTGCAGCCCGAGAACGAGAACTACGAGCCGATCATCGTCAACTCCGACGAGGTCGACCTCGTCGGCAGAGTCGTGGGGGTGCTTCGCCAGCTATGAGTACCATGCCTCTCGCCACAGTCGCCTGCCCGACGCTCGCCGACACCATCGACGAGGCGCTCGCCGCCGCGCTTGCCGGCCGCGGCGAGCCCTGCCTGTGGTGCGGAGGCCCGGCCGTCACGGTCGTGAGCGCCGACATCTGGAGCGGCCAGGTCACCGTGCGCTGCCGCGCGTGTGGCAGCGAGCTCAGCGGCGTCGTGCCGCGCCATCTGCGCGAGGTGCGCAGGTGAGCGCGTCGCGCGCCTCCCGCGGGCCCGCGCCGGCGGGTGCTGCGCAGTACCGCGCGCTTGCGTCTCACGGAGTCGGCCGGCGCCCGAGCAGCCGGGCCGGCCGGCGCCGGCTTCGCCGGCGCCGCCTCGCCGGCCTCCTGCGCTTCGTCGTCTTCCTCCTGCTCGTCTTCGTGGCGGTGTGGGCCGGCGTGCGGGTCGCGCAGGCGGGCGCCATCGACAGCGCCTACACGGGTCACGAGCATGTCGTGAGCAGCGGCGATTCGCTGTGGAGCATCGCCGCCCGTGAGTACGGCGCCGGAATCGACCTGCGCCGCGCCGTCTACGAGATCCGCGAGGTCAACCGCCTCGACTGCTCCGTCATCGCTCCCGGCGACCGTCTCACACTGCCCTACCTTGCGGAGTAGCCCCGGCGGGGCTTCGCGCGCCGCGCCCCGGCGGGGCTTCGCGCGCCGCGCCCCGGCGGGGCTTCGCGCGCCGCGCCAGGATTCCCGCGTCTTGCGCCGCGGCGGGTGAGGCCCGCGTGCGTGCGGTATACTTGCCCGGCGCCGGGACGTGGCGCAGCCTGGTAGCGCACCTGCTTTGGGAGCAGGGGGTCGGCGGTTCGAATCCGCCCGTCCCGACCAG
>JBAXRL010000941.1:0-1758 GCA_037131205.1 Actinomycetes bacterium
TCCCCGCGAACCGGCGGGGCAGGCCGAAGGCCGGCGGTGAACGACGTCGGTGAGCAGCGCGCGGGAGAACCGCAGGCACGGTTCGAGGAGGCGGGCGCTGGAAACGGAGCGTCGACGACCTATGGCGACGGGTCGATCCCCCGGCGGGAAACCGCGGCACGCATGGCAGCCGGGCCTTCAGGTCGAGACGCCACCGCGCCGGCGCCCGACCCTGCACTACCCCGCGCCGGAGCCGCCGGGGTCGCCGGCGCCCACCGGCCGGAGCCGCCGTGGCCGCCGGCGCCCGGCAAGAAGCCGGTGGCTTGAACCAGCGCTCTGTTCCCCTCAGCTTCCCTGGCGACTGCGCCACCGGCGGCTGGTGAAGACGAGCGAGGCAACGCTGTGTTCTCAGGCGAGACGAGAGGGTGGCGTCAGCGTTGACGTCGGCGCTCCGCGCACGCGGCCCGCCGGCGGGGGCATGGTCGAAAGCGGGCGCATCCGTTGACGGTACTTCCAACGCTACCGTTGGCAGTACCGCCGGCGGTATCGCCAACGGAATACGGTCACGCGGCACCTCCGCCGGCGGCGGCGGCGACCCGTACGGCCTTTCGCGGCTGACGGAAGACCAGGCCGCGGCTGCCGGAGCCGCGCCGCCTGAAGCGCGGTGCGCCGCGCGCCAGGAACGTTGTCCGCCGGGAGCGTTGCCCGCCGGGAGCGCTGCCGGCTGTGCACCAGCCGGGCGGCCCCATTTGTGGCTCACGGGCGCCTGAGTGACGGGGATGGTCATGTGAGGCAAACGCCCCATGACCTCGGGCGCCGGCGGGGCGCACGCCGGCGCCGGCGTGGGCGGCGGGGCGCACGAGGGCGCCGGCGTGGGCGCACGAGGGCGCCGGCGTGGGCGGCGGGGCGCACGCCGGCGCCGGCGTGGGCGGCGGGGCGCACGTGCGCGACTCAGCGACGCGTCAAAGGCGCTCAGGCAGGGTCGCCGTCTGAGGGGGCATCGCCGCTCCAGAGGCGGATGGCCGCGTAGGCGATCGCGGTGCTGAAGCCGCGCCGCACGAGCGCCTGGTAGGCGCGCCGCCGGGCTGCGTCGAGCGGCGCCCGCGGCGCTCCCCGGCGGTTCAGCGCCGTGAGGGCACGCTCGAGCTCGGCGTCGTCGCCTTCGGCGACCGCGGCGGCGCCGAGCTGGGCGTCGATCACGGCGCCGTCGACGCCCAGCTCGGCGAGACCGCGGCGGATGCGCACGCTGCCCCAGCCGCTGAGGCCGCGCTTGTCGGCGACATAGCCGCGCGCGAACGCGGCGTCGTCGAGCAGGCCGTCGCCGGCGAGCCGCTCGAGGGCGCCGGCCACGGCCTCGTCGTCGTGCCCCTTCTGCAGCAGCCGCCGGCGCAGCTCCTCGCGGCTGCGGGCGCGGTGGCCGAGAAGGCGGTAGGCGTCGGCCGACACGCGTTCGGCCGACGCCTGGCCGCGCAGCTCGGCGAGCGCCTCGTCGTCGAGCTCGCGGCCGCGGTACAGATGCCAGCGCGCGACGCACGCGTCGCTGACGCTGCACACGAAGCCGCCATCGACGTGCACGGCCACGTGACCACGGCGGGCAGGCCGCAGCGCGGTGACGACGGGCACGACGGGAGCCTTACAGGATCTCGCCGGTGACCGGGTCGACGCCGGCCGGGGCGGCGACCTCGGCGGGCGCCAGCGCGGCGGGCGCTGTGCCGCCCACCGAGACCAGCGGCAGCCCCGCCTTCTCGCGGATCTGCAGCTCGATGGCGTCGGCCATGT
>JBAXRL010000942.1:0-1757 GCA_037131205.1 Actinomycetes bacterium
CGCCCGCCCTCACGCGCCCGCGGACACGCCCCTGACGAGATAGGCCCTGAGCCTTCCCAAGACGGGAACACTTCCCCATTGTGAGCGGGAAACGCGCGGTCGATTCTTACAGGTGAAGGAAGCGCACTCGGCGGGCCCGCGCGAAGACGCGGAAGGGGCCGACAGACCGGCCCCAGAGGACGACCCGCCAGACGCTTCCGCCGGCGGATCGACACGAGGAGGCGCCTTACCTGTCGCACCTTACGCACATTGCCTTGCCTGGCCTCTAAGGGGCGGCCGGGACCCGCACAGGGCCTCGGTCGCCCCGGCCACGTACGGGCTTGGGCGCTCGCCCCGCCCACGTACGGGCTGGGCGCCCGGCCCGCCCGCCGGGTGCTGAGGTGGTCGCCCGGCTCAGACCGGGAGAGCACTGGTATAGTTACCGAGTCTGGCGCCGCGTGCGCCGGGCGGCATACGGGTCGGCGCGGGCCGGGTCGTAACGACTCTGGGAGTCAGCAATGCTCGCGTCTTTGTCTCGGCGCCTCCGCCGCCTCAGCGCCCACACGGTTTCGTCCGCGCGGCGTCGGCAGCGGCGACGGACCGTGGCGCGGCCGGCGTTTCTTGCCTGTCTCGCAGCGCTCCTCGCCAGCATGGTCGCCATGAGCGCGCCGCAGATTGCAGCAGCCACCACGGACCCGAGCGACCCGCTCTACGTCCCCACCGACCGTGCCGTGAAGATGCGCCTGCTCAAACGGCTCACGCGATCCCCGCAGCTCCTCATTCTCGGCGGCTCTCGAGCCACCCGCCTCGAGCCCGCGTACTTCGAGGATCTGACCAGCCTCCGCGGCTTCAACCTCGCCTTCCAGAACGGACGCCCAGAGGATGCCTGGGCCTTCGTCAGCTTCATTCACCGGCGCTTTCCCGGTACCAAGCTCCGCGTCGTCTGGTTTCTTCATGTGGAGGCGTTTCGCAAGCAGGGGCTCTCTCCCGGCCTTCTTCAGGACGAGAGCCTGAGTCGCTGGTTCCCGCCGGCGCTGATCGAGTCCGAGCGCGAGAAGCTCCCCAGGTCCCCGGCGGAGGTTCCCAAAGGGCGTGATCTGGCGCTCACCCGGTTCGGCTCCGATGGTGTCGTGCTGCGCAACCGCTATGACATCGCGGAGGAGCGGGGCCGGTCCCTGTCAGATGCAATCGATGGGTCGATCAAGACCGCGCTCGAACGCTACGCGACCACAGAGGCGGCGTTGCACCCCCGCTCGCAGCGCTACTTCGAGCAGACCATGCAACTACTCTGCGACATGGGGACCACGCAGGCGGTGGTGCTCATGCCCCTTCATCCGCGCCTGCTGGCGGCGGTGCGGGGGGCGGGCTGGGAAGAGCGCCACGACGAGGTCATGACCTACCTGTCGGGGCTCCAGGGCCGCTATGGCTTCGGTCTGCTCGACCGCAGCCGACTCGCGACCTTCAACGGCGATCCCGAGCAGTTCTACGACGGCTTCCACGTCAAGCGGGCCAATGCGCGCAAGCTGACCAGAAACGTCGTCGCCGAGCTGCCCTCCGCGTTCGCGGAAGCCACCGGGGCGCGGCCGTGACGCGCGGGCGCGCGAACGGGACCTTGCGCGCGTTGGCTTGATTGAACTGTTCGCGCCCGCGCCCGCGCCGGCCGCGGTCGCTCGCGCCCGCCAGCGCGCGTGTGACGGTCGCAATCGGCCGCGGGTCGCTCGCCCGCGCGCGTCGTCCTGCGCGTCATAGTTGAACCGGCCGAGCGAGCCTTCGCGGTG
>JBAXRL010000943.1:0-1755 GCA_037131205.1 Actinomycetes bacterium
CGAGCGGGTACCATTCGGGTCATGAAGGTCGTCGTCTTTGGAGCCACAGGCCGTACCGGGCGCCTGCTCGTGGAGGGCGCGCTGGAGCGCGGTCACGTCGTGACCGCGCTGGTCCGCGCGCCCGACAAGCTGGGCGCCCTGCGCGAGCGCGTGCGCGCCGTCCGGGGCGACGTGCTCGACGGCGGCGTGGTGAGCGACGCCGTCGATGGCGCCGAGGCGGCCGTCGTCATCCTCGCCGATGCACCCGACCCTCGCGGCCCCGCGAAGGTCGCCGCCACAGGGACGCTCAACGTCGTGCGCAGCATGCAGCGCTACAGCGTGCGGCGGCTGGTGGTGCTGTCGTCGGCGAGCGTCGCGCCACCCGGCGAGCCCGGCCACCCCGGCCTCTTCGCGCGGCTCTTCGACCCCGGCTCCCGCAACGCCGCCCTCGCCGACCTGCGCCGCATGGAGATCAGCGTGCGTCAGAGCGAGCTGGACTGGACCCTGGTGCGGGCGGCGCAGCTCGTCGATGGCCCCGCCCGCGGCGGATGCCGCGCCGAGCCCGGCTACTCCCTGCCGGGCGGCGTGAAGATCGCCCGCGCCGACGTGGCGGCGTTCATCATCGACGAGCTCGAGCGCCGCGGTAACATCGGTCACGCGCTGGCGATCGCGTACTGAAGGGCGGGGCGGGCAGGCCGGGCAGGCTGCGCCCGCCGGCCCCTGCCTCTCACCGCGCAGCGTCGCCTCGCCCCCGCCGAAAGGAGCCGCATGACGACCTCTCTGGGCGACCCGGCGCCGGCGCCGGCGGGTGGTAGAACGCCCGGCCGCTGGTACGCCGGCCCCGCGCCGGAACGGCGCCACGCCGGCGGATTCGTCTTCGCGCGCCTCACGGCCGCCCACGCGGAGCTCGACCATGCGGCGCTCATGGGCAGCGTGGACTACCTGCGCGTGTGGTCCGACAGCGGGTGGCCCACCGACGACTTCACGGTCGCGGAGAACCGCGCGGAGCTCGCGTGGCACGATGACGAACACAGCGCCAGGATCGCCTTCACCTACAGCGTCCAGGATGCGGAAGAGAGCCGGGTGCTCGGCTGCCTGTATCTTCGTCCCCTGCACGACATGCTGCTCACGCGCGGCGCAGCGCCGCCGGCGGGGCCATGCTGGCCCGGCGGCGACACCCCCTGCGCGCGCGGCTGGCTGCGCCGCGACGAGCCCGGCGCCGTCGAGCGACGCTTCCTGGGCGAGGCGCTGAGCTGGCTCACCGGCCCGGCCTGGGCCTTCCCGTCACTGTGGTGGGTGAGCGCGAGCAGCGATGCCCGGCAGCTCGCGCTCCTCGACGAGCTCGGCTGGTCGCGGGAGCTGCGCGCGCCCGGCGCGCGTAGCGGCCTCGACTGGGTGCTGCGCGCGTTGACCGGCGCATGATCGCCGGACAGGCGCCCGGGCGCGGGCGATTGCACCGTCGCCGCCCGGGGAAGCCTCCCACCACGGTCGGCAAGCGTTGACAGAACTTACCGAGGAGGACCACATGAAGTCGCTCAGTTGCCGCGAGATGGGCGTGGAGTGCCCGTTCCGCGCGGAGGGCGAGACCGGCGAAGAGGTCAAAGCCAAGATGCTGCAGCACGCCGCGGCAGCGCACGTCGGCCAGCTCATGGGGATGACCGGCGCGCAGCGGACCGCTTTGCTGAAGACCCTGGACGAGAAGGTCGCGGCGCTCTGAGCGGCGCGGCGCGGGCGCGAGGCGGACGGGCCGGGGGAGGCGTAGTCGCCGGCCCCGGC
>JBAXRL010000944.1:0-1755 GCA_037131205.1 Actinomycetes bacterium
TCGCGGCCTCGATGTCGGCGAGGCTGAGCACGTGACCGTGGACCAGCTCGGTGCGATACTCGCGAAGGCCGAGCTTGTGGGCGACGAGCGTGGCGTAGGTGCCGGCCACGCCGACGGCGCCGCGCGCGGCGCCGCGCACCGTGGCCGGCACGCCGTCGGCGATCACGCCGGCGACGAACGCCTCGAGCCGGCCGAGCTCTTCCGCCGCCGGCGGATCGTGGTGCAGAAAGCGCTCCGTCAGGCGGACGACGCCGATGTCCAGGCTGCGCACGAAGTCAGGCCTGGAGCCGGCGGCCCCGACGACGAGCTCGGTGCTGCCGCCGCCGATGTCGGTGAGCAGCAGAGGCCCGCTCACGCTGCCGGCGAGCTCGGCCGTGCCGCCGCGGAAGGCGAGGGCGCCCTCCTCCTCCCCGCCGAGCACGCGCGAGGGCAGGGCGAAGTCGCGCGCGACGCCCTGGAGGAAGCCGCGGCCGTCGGCCGCGTCGCGAAGCACGCTGGTGGCCACGAGCAGGCGCCGCGCGGGGCCGTAGGCCTCGAGGCGCGGCGCATACCCGGCCAGGCAGGCGCGCGTGCGCGCGATGGCGGCCGCGTCCAGGCGCCCGCTGCGATCGACGCCCTGGCCGAGCCGCACCACGGTCGTCAGGCGCGCGTCCGTCGCCACGCCGCCGGCGTCGTCCACCTCAGCGAGGAACAGACGGCAGGTGTTGGTGCCGAGGTCGACGACGGCGACCTTCACAGCGTGGCCTCCGGCGAGGGCACGAAAGCCGCGCAGCGAGCGTCGTCGCACCACGGATCCCCGGCTTCCGCCAGCACCGCCCGGCCGACGGTGTAGCCCGGGCGCGCGAGGGCGTGGGCGACGTGCGCGTGCAGGCACTTGACGGCGCGCACGTCGCCCACGCCCCCGACCCCGGTCGTCAGCGAAGCGCCGCCGTCGATCATCGTCAGGTCGTAGCGGCGCACCAGATGCCGACGGCGGCGGCGCGCCGCGGTCGCGGCCGCCGCGACGGCGCGCGCCGGCGCCGGCTCGGCCGCCAGGCGCGCCGACCAGGCCCGCACGCCGCCGTCGCTCTCCAGCCGCGACACGGCGGCCACGAGCGTCGGGCAGGTGAGGTAGAAGAGCGTCGGGAACGGCCGGCCGCCGGCGTCGTAGGGCAGCGTCTCGACGGCGGCCGGGAACCCGAAGGGGCAGCGCGCCACGACGCCACTCATCGCGTGAGGCGTCCGGCCAAGCTGATCGGCCACGACCGCGAGGTCGACGCCGTCGACAAGAGGCGCTGTGAGGCGTGGCTGCGAGCTCACCGCCGCGTCAGTGCAGCAGGGTGCGCCAGAGGTCCTCGACGCGGTCGAGCACCGAGATGGATGCGGCCGCGGGCGCGGCGCTCGAGCGGACGACCGGCTCGGCGTCGTCGCCGGGAAGACCCTTGACGACGAACACCTGCGTGTGCGGCGGCACCAGCATGGAGTCGGCGCGCGCCGCCTGGGCGATGTAGGTCTTCGTGGTGAGCAGGTGCACCTGGAGGTCGTAGGCGGCGTTGTCGGCGCGCGCCGCCTGCAGCGCGGCCGCGGCGTGCTGGTAGCGGTCCTGCTGCGCGAAGAAGGCGCGCAGCGGAGCCACGTAGAACGATGCGCCGATGAGGACGAGGACGAGGATCACCAGGCGCCCGAGGTGCAGACGCGGCGCGGCGCCACTGCCGCGGGCATGCCTGCCGCCGCGGCGCGGCGCCCTCGTCCGCTGCTCGACTGTCGTCGCCTGGG
>JBAXRL010000945.1:0-1753 GCA_037131205.1 Actinomycetes bacterium
GCCACGGACGCTCTGGCTTGCATGCGATCCCCCGCCGACTGATCCAGCCGTCCGCCAGGCATTTGCGCACCGGATTGCGTCGGAATTGCGTCGTCATTGAGCGGAATTGCGTTTTGGGCCGGCGGGGAACCAGCGGGCGGCCAAGTTGGTGATTACCAGGAATTGGTTGTTGATTGGTTGATGATTGGTCATGAGCGCTGTCCACGATCTGAGCGAGGATCGCCGCGCTGCCGCCGCCGCGCCCACCACAGGAGCAGCGTGCTCGGGTGGCCGAGGCGGATCGACTTCTCCCGCGCCGAGGCCTTGGTGATCGCATCGAGCGGAATCGCGACTTCGATGAGTCTCTTGCCGTAGGTCATAACGCATTCCTCCCACGCGCCAAAGACGCGGTGTTCTTAGGGCTGCGTAGAGAACTCCCTGCAATAGACGGACTTATGGCCTCTAAAGACAACCGGCTATGAACCACTGGAATCCCTCACGTCTTTAGCAATCCTCCTACGGGCCCAGCGCTGCTCGCCCTCGAGGACTCCTCGATTCTTCGGGAGCGGGCTTCCGAAGCGGAAGACCGCAGCAATCTGACGATTGCGCGGCTTCATCTGACGATTCCCTGACGATTAGGATCGGCCTCCATCAGCACATAGCAGGTGGCGCGACCACGTTCCACCTTCGTCAGCAGGCCCATTTCCATCAGCAGGCTGAAATCGTTGTTCGCCGTATCTCGCGTGACCGAGCTTGCCGGATGAACATCGGAAGATGCGGCCAAGCTACCGGTCTGCCCGTCAATGGATTCCTATGGCTCATCCTATGGCTCCCTGTGGCTCTTCGAAACGCCCAAGCCTGACTCGTTGGGTTCGCTGCCGGGACACCAGCGAGCCCAGCGACGCGCGCCCACGAGACGCGCTGGCCGCTCCGCCGTAGCTCGTCGAGCAGACGCCTGATCTGCGCACGGGACTGTCCTGGGAGAACCTGTTGGAACTCGGCCATCGGGCAGCCGGCGCTCGCCTGGTCTCGCAAATGGGGGGTGGAGCAGCTCCTTGCCGGCCCCGCGGTCGAGCCCGCGGCGGCGGGTGTAGCCTCCCGGCTCACCGAGCGTGGCGTGGAAGCGCCGGCTGAGGATGTCGATGGATTCCAGCGCTTCGTCGATAGATTGTCGATAGATTCGCCCGCCGGAAAGCTTCGCCGGCTGATCCAGCCGTCCGCCAAGCATGTGCGCGCCGGATTGCGTCGGAATTGCGTCGTCATTGAGCGCAATTGCGTTTTGGGCAGGCGGGGAACCACCGGGCGGCCTTCGTGACACCGTGCACCTCGACCCGCCCCTCAGGCTTCAGCTCGCGGAGCAGCGTCTGCACCTGGTCGCGGCTGAGGTCGGGGAGGACCTCCTGAAGCTCACTCAGCGTCGCGCCGGCGGCGGTCGAGTCGTCGATGTGCCGCGCAAGCAGCGACTTGTTGGTCTCGCGGTCGAGCCCCTTCCTGCGCGTGTAGGCGCCGGCGCGCCCGACAAACCGATAGAACCTGCGCGGTCGCAGGTCGGATACGCCCAGAACGATGGTTCCGCCTCCTTCGTTCGCCGGCGCCACGCGGTGCTTGACGAGATCCTCGAAAGAGAGGCTCCCTGACGCGACCTTGAGCTCGATACGTGTGCCCTCGGGGCTCTCCAGGATCTTCTGGAACTCTTCGGCGGTAGTCATCGCGGCGCCTCCGCCCGCGCCAGCAGATCCGCGAACGGGAAGTTCACGCTCGCGCCGTTGAAGTC
>JBAXRL010000946.1:0-1752 GCA_037131205.1 Actinomycetes bacterium
CGCCCGCCGCGCCCGCCGCGCCCGCCGGGGTCGCCGCGCCCGCCGCGCCCGCCGGGGCCGCCGCAGCCGGGGATGATCATGAGGTCGTGCGGTACACCCCTGTAGGCGTCGTCAAAACGGCGACAGTCGCACAGAGGGGTGCCTTCATGAAGACCATTCCACTGCGGGACTTCCAGCGCGAAAGCGTGAGGGCGCTCGGCCCTGGGTTTCCCGCCGAGCCGCTGCTGCTCAGGGGCCGCAATCGCGAGTTCGTCCTGCTCCCGGCGCCCCCCGGCGATCGCACCGCGGTCCTGGACCTCGCGGAGGGCCTCGCCGCGGTCCTCGCCCTGCGCCGGGATCAGGACCGGGCTGTGGAGGCCGGCCTTGATCAGACCTCCATGGCAGACGTCGAGGCCGAGATCCGCGCCGCCCGCAAGAGCATTAGGCAGCGGAAGCGCGGCGCATGAGTCGAGCCGTCGTCCTGGACACGAACGTCCTCGTCGCGGCGGCTCTGAAGCCCGGCAGCGACATCGCCGATATCCTGGAGCTGGTACTGCTGAGGCGCGCGCCCGCCCACGTCTGCCCCTCAATCGTGGCGGACTACCGGGAGGTGCTGAACCGGCCGCGACTCAGGCCCAAGGGCTTGCCTCCGGCGTGGCTGCCCAGGCTGCTGCAGATCGCCTTTCAGGAGGCGGAACCCGCGCCCTGGCCGCTGCAGTGCCCGGATCCCGACGACCTGGTGTTCCTCGCTCTGGCCAAAGAGATCGGCGCGGTGCTGGTGACGGGGAACCAGGCGGACTTCCCGCCGCAGATCCGTGAGGGCGTGATCGTCATGAGCCCGACGGCGTGCCTGGGGCAGATCCCGGGGCAGGGACGGCGCACCCGGTGCGGTTGCGCCCTGAGGGCGCCGCCGACCAGCCCTCGCCGAGGGATCCGGCGTCTCGCCGGTCGCCTGACGGGTCACCGATACCTGCGTTCGCCGCCGGGGGCCGGCCTGACGGCAGGCGCCACAGCGACCGCGGCCCAGGCAGTCCGGCGGCACACAACGTCAACCGCCGTCGTACATCGTCAACGATGAAAACTGAGGGCGGAGGTGGCACCATGACCACGTCGTGGCAACCCGATTCCCCGAGAACATCATCGCCGAGCTCGACGAGGTGGCGCGCGAGCGCAAGCGCACGCGCGCCGAGATCATCCGCGAGGCCGTCGAGATCTACCTGCGAGAGTGGGCCGACTACGCCATCGCTCTCGAGCGGCTGCGCGACCCGCACGACCTCATCCTCCCGGCGGCCGAGTTCTCGGCCGAGGTCGAGGAGGGCGCGGTCGGGCGGGACGACGGCGCCGCGCCCGCCCGTGGCTGAACCCGCCTGGGAGGTGCGCTGCAAGCGCTCGGTGGCCGCGGACGTGCGTCGCCTCGACATCTCGCTCAGGCGCCGCATCCGCGCGGCCGTCGAGGAGCGCCTGGCCGCAGACCCGCGTTGCGGCAAGCGCCTCCGCGGCCCGCGTGAGCGCGGGGCAGGCAGGCCGCTGTGGAGCCTCTATGCCGGTGACCACCGCGTCATCTACGCCTTCAGCGACAGCGAGCTCTGGGTGCTGGCGGTCAGGGTCGGGCCGCGCGGCGGCGTGTACCGGGAGCTCTGAGGAAGGGGCGCCTCATCGCCCGTGCCGGCGCGCCAGAAGTACGGGTTCGCCGGCATTGCCCGGTTCCATGCGGGGGCTCTACCGCTCGGAACCGTACCGAAGATGGGGTCTCCCGGAGATGCTGGGGCGCCG
>JBAXRL010000947.1:0-1751 GCA_037131205.1 Actinomycetes bacterium
TCATCGAGATCCTCGGCGTCACGCGGGACATCAGCGAGAGCAAGCGTCATGAGGCGGAGCTTCTCCAGGCCCGCGACGAGACCGAGGCCGCCAATCGGGCACTGCAGGCGGCCAATGCCGAGCTCGGCCGTCTGGCGACCACCGATGCGCTCACGGGGGCGTGGAACCGCAGGCGCCTTGAACAGGTGGCGGAGACGGAGATCGCCGCGGCGCGACGCTATGGGCAGCCGCTGTCGTTACTGACGTTTGACATCGACCACTTCAAGTCGGTCAACGATCGCCATGGTCACCAGGCAGGCGACCTTGTGCTTGTCGAGCTCGTGCGGAGAGTGCGACCGCACCTGCGAGCCCCGGACGTGCTGGCGCGCTGGGGTGGCGACGAGTTCGTCGTGATGATGCCGCACAGTGCGCTGGCGGACGCGCTGCGGCTGGCGGAGAGAGTGCGTGAGCTGGCTGCCGCGGAGCCCTTCCCGCCGGCGGGCACGGTGACGACCAGCATCGGGGTGGCGCAGCTCCACGCCGACGAGTCGCTGGATGATTGGCTGGAGAGGGCCGATCACGCACTCTACGAGGCCAAGTCGGGCGGGCGCAACACCGTGCGGGCAGCGACGGCGGATGGGGCGGCGCCAAGCGCCTGACCCTGCCGGGGTTCAGCCGGCAGCGGTGACGGGCTGCGACCACGCGGCTCTCCGCGGTGAGAAGCCGCGTGCTGGTCACTGCTCTTCTCGGCGTGCTCCCGAGCGCCATGGCCAACCAGCGGTGGCATGAGCGCTGCATCGACTCTGGCCGTCGGGGCCGGCGCACCCTTGGTCGAATCGACCGCGAGCGCCGACTTCCGGCCGACCTCATGGCGGTAGGGTCGTTCCCGTGGTTCCTTTGATGGGCGCCTGCGGCCCCCTTGACGTATAACGCGTCGCGTTATACCGTGTGCACACGATCAAGTCGTTCCGCGACAGCGAGACGGAGAAGGTCTTTGACCGCAGATTCTCTCGCAGGCTGCCGAACGACATCCAGTCGGTGGCCCTGCGCAAGCTGCGGATGCTGCACAACGCCGCCGATCTTGCCGACCTGCGCAGTCCGCCCGCCAACCGCCCGGAGAGCCTCTCCGCCGACCGGGCAGGCCAACACAGCATTCGCATCAACGACCAGTGGCGCATCTGCTTTCGCTGGCGCGGCAGCGACGCCCATGAGGTCGAGATCTGCGACTACCACTGAGGAAGTGAGCGCACGTGACTGAGAAGAGGCTCCCTCCGGTCCACCCGGGAGAGGTGCTGCTGGAGGAGTTCCTGAAGCCGCTGGGTCTCAGCCAGAACCGGCTCGGGCTGAGCCTCGGCGTGCCCCCGCGGCGCATCAACGAGATCGTCCTTCACAAGCGGCGCGTGAGCGCCGACACCGCGCTGCGCCTGGGGCGCTACTTCGGCACCTCGCCGCGGTTCTGGCTCGGGCTGCAGTCCGACTACGACCTCGATGTCGCCACGGACGCACTGGGCGCACGGCTCGAGCAAGAGGTCGAGGTCCGCGCGAGGACGGGGTAGCGCGCGCGGCGAGGCGCGCAACGTTCGGCGCGGAGCCGGGCGCGAACGACCCCAGACGTGACGCGGCCGGCGGGACCGGCGGCTGCGCCGCCCATCCCGCCGGCCGCCGACAGCCGACCTACGCGGCCTTGGCCTTGTAGTCGATGGCCTCGGCCTCCAGCGCCCAGGTGAGGCGCGGCTCGCTGATCACGCCGCCGCGCTCCATCGCTTCCTTCA
>JBAXRL010000948.1:0-1747 GCA_037131205.1 Actinomycetes bacterium
CGTGGTAGTTGCCCGAGGTGTAGTGGCAGTCGGCCGGGTGGCAGCCGCTGACGATGACGCCGTCGGCGCCGCGCTCGAAGGCCTTGATGATGAACAGCGGGTCGATGCGGCCCGTGCAGGGCAGGCGGATGATGCGCACGTTGCTGGCCATGTGCAGGCGGCTGGTGCCCGCGAGGTCGGCGCCTGTGTACGTGCACCAGTTGCAGACGAAGGCGGTGATGCGCGGCTCGAACAGGCCGGCGGCCGCGCCGTTGATGTCGATCGAGTCGCTCACGTCACTCCCAGTAGCACAGGGCGTTGATCTCGCTGAAGATCTGCTCGTCGGTGAAGGTCTGCAACTCCACGCTCTTGCTGAGGCAGACCGCCTGGCAGGTGCCGCAGCCCTGGCAGACGCCGGGGTTCACGTAGGCGACGTGGCCGCAGACGTGGCCGTCGACGGTGCAGATCTCGCGCTGCTCGATGGCGCCGTACGGGCACACGAGCTCGCAGCGCATGCAGCCGATGCAGGTGTTCTCGTCGACGACGGCGACGGCCGGCTCGCGCTCGAGCTCGTCGGCGCTGAACAGGCCGAGCACCTTGGCGCCGGTGGCGCTGGCCATGGCGACGGCTTCGGGGATGTCGCGCGGCGCCTGGCAGGCGCCGGCTATGAAGACCCCGGCGGTGTTGGTCTCGACGGGGCGCAGCTTGGGGTGCGCCTCGTTGATGAAGCCGTGCTCGTCGGTGCTCACGCTGAGCTTCTGGGCCAGCTCGCGGATGCCGTCCTGCGGGCGTATGGCCGTGGCCAGCACGACCATGTCGGCGTCGATCACGACCTGCTCGCCGCTCAGCGTGTCGTAGCCCCACACCTTCACGACGTCGCCGTCGCGGAAGATGCGGCTGACGCGGCCGCGCACGTACTCGGCGCCGTCTTCTTCGATGGCCCGCCGGCTGAACTCGTCGTAGCCCTTGCCCCCCGCGCGGATGTCCATGTAGAAGGCGATGGCGCGGCCGTCGTGCACCTTGTGCTTGTAGAGCATCGCGTGCTTGGCGTTGTACATGCAGCAGATCTTGCTGCAGTACGAGATACCCTTCTCGGGGTCGCGGGAGCCTACGCAGTGGACGAAGACCACGGTCTTCGGCTCCTTGCCGTCGGACGGCCTGAGGATGGCGCCCTCGGTCGGCCCGCTGGCCGACGCCAGGCGCTCGAACTGCAGGCCGTCGATGACGTCCGGGACCTCACCGTAGCCGTACTCGCCGTAGCCTTTGAGGCCTTCGGGCTGATCGCGACCGATGTCGTAGAGCTTGAAGCCGGTCGCGACCACGATCGCGCCCACCGCCTCGGTGACGAACGTGTCTTCGGTGTCGAAGTCGATGGCCTCTTTGAGGCAGGCCTCCTTGCACTTGCCGCAGGCGTCCTTCTTGAGACCCTTGCGGCGGCCTTTGAACAGCGTGCAGTTGACGCGGTCGAGCACGGGGATGTTGGGTACCGCCTGTGGGAACGGCACGTAGATGGCGGTGCGCTTGCCGAGGCCGGCCTCGAACTCGCTGGGGATGCGCTTCGCCGGGCAGGCCGCCTGGCAGTCGCCGCAACCGTTGCAGAGGTCCTCGTCGACCGAGCGCGCCTTCTTGCGGATCGTGACCTCGAAGTTGCCGATGTAGCCGTCGACCTTCTCGACCTCGCTCCACGTATGGAGCTTGATGTTGGGGTGCTGATACGCCTCGACCATGCGCGGCGTGAGGATGCACTGCGAGCAGTCGAGGGTGGGGA
>JBAXRL010000949.1:0-1746 GCA_037131205.1 Actinomycetes bacterium
GTCTCCTCAAGCTCGCCCTCACGGGCATCACCAGCAACCCGCTGCGCAGCTGGCTGGTCGCAGGCTGCGCGCTGCTCGTCGCCGGCATGGTCCTCTCGACGGTGATCATCTCGCGCGGCGGCGAAGAGAGCCTGCGCCTGGCCCGGCAACGGCTGGGCGCGGACGTCGTCGTCGTCCCTCGGGGCTCCGTGACCGGCGTCGAGGGCGCCCTGCTGCTCGGCAACGCCATCAACACGTACATGCCACGTGGCGTCGTGGACAGCATCGTGGCGGTGCCCGGCGTGGCCGTCGCCTCTCCGCAGCTCTACCTCACGTCGATGGCCAACTCCTCGTGCTGCGCGGTGTCGCTGATGTTCATGTTCGCCTACGATCCCGTCACCGACTTCACCATCGAGCCGTGGCTGAAGGAGAAGCTCGGCCGCGACCTCGGGGCGGGCCAGGCGGTCGGCGGCGCGGACGTCTTCGTGCCGGATGGCGCGGACAAGATCAAGCTCTACGGCTACGACTTCGATCTTGTCGGCAACCTCGAGCCGACGGGCACCAACCTCGACCAGACCCTGTTCATGACGTTCGCCACCGCCAACGACATGGCGGTGGCTTCGCGCACCAAGGCGAAGATGGCGCTCCCGATCCTCGCGGACACGGTGTCGTCGGTCATGGTGAAGGTCGATCCCGGCGCCGACCGCAACGCGGTCGCCAAGGCGATCACGGAGGCCGTGCCGGAGGCCCAGGCGGTGCCGGCCGCCGAGCTGTTCGGCTCGTATGGGTCGCAGATCTCGGGCGTCCTGCGCACGATGGTCGTGATCGTCGTGCTCACCGTCGTGCTGTCGCTGGCTCTGATGGCCATCGTCTTCTGGATGTCGGTGCACGAGCGGCGCCGGCAGATCGGCGTGCTGCGCGCCCTCGGCGCGACCCAGCGCTTCGTGCTGCTGGCGTACATGACCGAGGCCGCCCTGCTCGCGCTGGCGGGCGGCCTGGTGGGCGCCGTCCTCGCGGCGGTCGGGATGTACCTCTTCCACGACCTGCTCGTGTCGGCGCTCGGCTTCACGATCCTGCTGCCGTCGCTCGCCAGCCTGTTCGGCCTCCTCGTCGGCGGCCTGCTGATCGCTCTGATCGTCGCCGCCGTGGCGGCCTTCGTCCCGGCGCTGCGCGCGTCTCGCCAGGAACCGGCCGTCTCGATGAGGGAGTGAACGCCATGACGGCTGTGTCACTGCGTGGGGTGGGCAAGGCGTACGGCGGCGACGGCGCCGCGGCCTTCGCCGCCTTGCGCGACGTCGATCTCGACGTCGAGGTCAACGATTTCCTCGTCATCACCGGGCGCTCGGGCTGTGGCAAGACCACGCTGCTCAACGTCGCGACCGGCCTGGCGACGCCGACCAGTGGCGCCGTGACGGTCGACGGCGTCGAGATCTGGAGCGTCAGCGACGCCGAGCGCAGCAGCCTGCGCAACCGCACCATGGGCTTCGTCTTCCAGTTCCCCAGCCTGCTCCCGGGGCTCACCCTGGAGCAGAACGTCATGCTGCCCCTGGAGTTCAGCCACGAGGAGCACATCGACGCCCGCGAGCGGGCGCGGGAGCTCCTCGACATGGTTGGCCTGGGCCATCGCATGACGGCGCGGCCGCGCGAGCTCTCGGCCGGGCAGCAGCAGCGCGTGGTCATCGCGCGGGCGCTCATCAACCGGCCGACGCTGTTGCTGGCCGACGAGCCGAGCAGCGACCTGGACGAGGAGACCGAGGCCGAGATCAT
>JBAXRL010000950.1:0-1745 GCA_037131205.1 Actinomycetes bacterium
ATCGACGAAGCGGCCATCGGCGGTCGTGATGCTGCTCAGGCCGTAGAGCAGATGCGCGACCTCGTGGAACAGGGTGAAGATCTGGCGCGAGAACGGAGTGCTGTTGTTCACCATGATGATGGGGAACTCGTCGTCCGTGAGGCAGAATCCGGAGACCTCGCGTTGCTTGAAGGATCTCTTGAACACAAAGACGCCGGCATCCTCCACGCAGCCCCGCCACGCCGCCATGGCCTCCGCAGTCGTGCGCCAAGACCGCTGCTGCTCCAGAGTCACGCCGAGGTAGCTGCGCAGCTTCCGGGCTGCGAGCATCACGTCGGAGGAGCGGTCGAGCCGGAGATCGCGCCACAGACGCCGATCCGACGGGTTCAAACCGCCAGTCAACTCCCTGAGCGACGTTTGGTATGCGCGGCCAAGCCGCAGGGCGAAGCGCGCATCAGCACCCAAGCTGGTGATATCGAAGTCCGGCAGAGTACGGAGCTCCTGCTGAGCGGCCAGTTCCTCCGGGGGCTCCGGAAGAAAGAACAGGGCGACCGGGCGATGGAAGAGGCCCTCAGCCAGAGTCTCAAGCTGCCTGTAGGTGGGCCATGCATCGCCGCTCTCCCACGCGGCGACGTCGTCAGCGCCCTTGTGCATGTAGTGCGCCACGTCAGACAGGGATAGGCCCGCCCGCTCGCGCGCCCACGTGAGAAGCTCGGGATTGATTGCTGTCGCTCTCTCGCTCATGCGCTCAATCTACCATTTGCTGACGACGGCAGGCTGGACGTTCAAGGTCCTGCAGTATGGCGACGCGCTCGTCGATGCCGGCACTGCTGCGCGTGTGCCGCATGAGAGCGTTCAGGGGCTTGTTGGCGGGACCGCTCATCGTGGGGAAGAGAGACTCCAGTCGACCGTAGCGGCAGTCGGTTCGCGGCACAAGGATGACGATGGCGCGACTGGCTGACACTCAAGCACCGTTCGTCCCGCACCCCGAGGCCAACGCTCTTTGAACGAGGGAATGCTTCGCCCTACTTCGCCTGACCCCGCTCCAGCCGCCCCAGGTGAGGCCTGAGGTCGAGCGACCCCCAGCACTTGGTGGCCAGCTGACTGCCGCGCGGCGGGAAGCCCGCGTGCAGTACCTTGCGGCCCTTGGCATTGAGAAACTCCACCGCCGGGATGAAGTCGCGGTCCGAAGAGACCAACACCGCCCAGTCGTAGGCGTCCTCCCAGGCGAGCTTGATCATGTCGGTCGCAATCGCGACATCGACGCCCTTTTCCTCTGTCAGCGACAGGCGCTCGCCGCAGTGGCAGCACACATCCACGCGCTTGTGGCAGCTCTGGCAGGCCGGCGGCTGCTTCTTCACCCGATCCTTGAGCACTACCGTGACCCCGGGGACCCTGTCGAGGAACCTGTTGGCCCAGCTTCTCAGACCAGCTTCCGCATCCCCGGGGGCCGCAGACAGGTACACCGCGGCTCCCTCAAATTGCAGCTCGCGCTCCGGGATCCCACTGATCGCGGATGCCGCCTCGGTGGCGAGCCAGCGGGGCAGCTTCGTCCAGTCGGGCTCACACTTCTTGCCGACCGCGTCTCTTGCCGAGAGCTGGAAATTCCAGAAGTCGATGAATACGCGCACCCGCTGGATACGTGCGACAACCGGCGGGACCGCAGCCT
Organism: Actinomycetes bacterium; assembly: GCA_037131205.1. Taxonomy (GTDB): domain Bacteria; phylum Actinomycetota; class Thermoleophilia; order UBA2241; family UBA2241; genus CAIXSE01. Next base: position 1,649 of record JBAXRL010000950.1, read on the forward strand.
CCACGTCAACCCCCTATGCCGAAACCACCCCAGAAACGATACAGGGAGCCCGAAGGCTCCCTGGCGCAATAATAACGAGCACGAATCCAACCGGATT
>JBAXRL010000951.1:0-1745 GCA_037131205.1 Actinomycetes bacterium
CCACCCCGAGCATGCTGCCGAAGACCCCGGCCACGAAGGCCACGGCCAGAAGTGCTGCGAGAACGCCCGTGACCGCCTCCTCAGTCGTCGCCGGCAGGGGGCCGCCGCAGACGCTTGACGACGGCGCGGCCTTTTTTGGCGGAGAGGCGTCGCTCCTTCGCCGCGCGCGAGGGCCGTGTCGCCCTGCGTGGAGGCGGCGGCGGCTCATTCAGCTTGACGAGCTTGAGGCGCAGGCGGCGCAGGGCATCCATCTTGTTGAGATACTGGCTGCGCTGCGCCCGGCACGTCACGGTGAGGCCCGTGGGCCTGTGGCGCAGGCGCACCGCGCTGTCGGTCTTGTTCTGGTGCTGGCCGCCCGGGCCGCCGGCGCGGAAGGTGTCGACCTCGCACTCGGCGAGGAGGGCGGCGTCGCTCTGCGGGATGTCGGAAGGCGGGCACATGAGTCTGGCGGCGGCGGCGCGGAAGGCGCCGCCACCGGCAAAGCCTACCACCCCTCGTGATAGCCTCAGAGCATGCCGGCCATCGCCCTCGCCCTCGGTGCGTCGATATGCTGGGGCTCCGGCGACTTTCCTGGGGGCCTCACCACCAGGCGCGCGAGCCTCTGGGCGGTGATCGTCGGCAGCCCGGCGGTCGGCCTCGCGGGGGCCACGCGTGCGGTGGTCCTCGCCGGCCGCGGGTGGCCGGGGCTGCACGCCGTGTGGGCGGTGCTGCTGGGCGGCCTGGCGAGCGTGGTCGCCATCTCCTGCTTCTACCAGGCCCTCGCTATCGGCTCGATGAGCATCGTGGCGCCGATCAGCGCGACCAACGCCATGGTCCCGTTCCTCGTGGGGCCGGCGGCGGGCGCGCGCCCGGGCGCCGTGCGGCTCGCCGGCGTCGCCCTCGCCGCCGGATGAGACTGCTTGCCGAGCTCGAGCTGCGCGGCCCTGCCGGCGAGCCGGTGGACCTGCGCCGCACCCTGCTGTCGCACGGCGTCGCCGCGCTGCCCCCGGCCACCCTGGACGAGGCGGCCGGCGCGCTGACCGTGACGTTGCCGGCCGCCGGCGGCCCGCGAACGGTCAGGATCTCAAGCGGGCCGGCGGCCTCCGCCGGGCCGCCGCCGGGCGGCCCGGCGCGCCGCGGACACGGCGGCCCGGCCGTGGCGCTGCTGTCTCTCGCCGACGCCGGGCCGCCGCCCGGCGCCCTCGAGGCGGCGACGCTCACGGCGACGGCGCGCCGCCTGCTCTGCCTCGACGACGATCTCAGCGGCTTCTATGCGCGGGCCGCCGCCGACCCCGACCTCGCCTGGGCGTGCGCCGGCGCCGGCCGCATGCTGCGCAGCCCCACAGTGTTCGAGGACGTCGTCAAGACCGTGTGCACCACGAACTGCGCCTGGTCGGCGACCGAGCGCATGGTCGGCGCCCTGGTCGAGCACCTCGGCGCGCCGGCCCCCGGCGCGCCGCCCGGCGGCCCGGCGGGCCGCGCCTTTCCGAGCGCGGCGCGCATGGCTGGGCAGGAGGAGGGCTTCTACCGCGACGTGGCCAGGGCCGGCTACCGCGGGCCTCGCCTGCGCGCGCTCGCGCTCGCGGTCGCCGCCGGCAAGCTCGATCTGGAGGCGCTCCTCACGACGCCGGCGGCGGAGCTGCCCGACGACGAGGTCGAGCGCCGCCTCCTCGAGCTGCCCGGGGTGGGGCCGTATGCGGCCGCCCACGTGATGATGCTGGTGGGCCGCCACTCGCGGCTTGTCCTGGACTCGTGGACGCGGCCCA
>JBAXRL010000952.1:0-1744 GCA_037131205.1 Actinomycetes bacterium
CGGCAGTTATCGACACTTATCGACACTTATCGACACTCAACGGCAGTTACTTCGCATACTGACCCGACAGCATTGTCGAATCCGCAAACGCCGATCACCGAAGCCGATAGTGTCTGCCTCGGTTCTCGCCTTCGGCCACCAGTAGACCCTTGGCGACCAGTCTCTTCAGAAGCGCTCCTCCGCGCCGTGAATTGCTCCACCCCAAGAGACCCGAACACTCCCCGGCTCGAATCGAGCCATGCTCGCGGACGAACGATAGGACTCTGTCGGCATCACCGACAGGACCAAGCGCCTCTTCAGCGACTTGGGGCGGAAGTGCGAGCACGTAGTGCGCTCCGCCGCGCACCCCTTTCATCGTCACGGCCTCGCAGCCAACAAGTCCCTGCAATTCCCGCCCCGCCACCCTGCTGTCGACACGGTGAAGCCGGCGGTAGTCGCTGTTCGTCATCCTGGTATTGTGACGCAAGTACACAAGCGCCAGCCGCTGCCGGTCGTTCACTGGAAGGTCAGTGGCAACCTGATTGAGCCACCGGACTCCGTCGTCGCTCATCATGAGCGTGTGGCTGAAGAACGTCACCGAGAAGTAGCTGCGGTCATCGGCGAACCGGGGCGGCTCAAGGTGGGCATCGCGCATCTCGGTGATCATCTTGTCGATTCCACTGCCACGATTGTCCACGAGATGCAGGTCCTCCATGACCTGCATGAGCTTGCGGTTACGGGTCGACTGTCTCTCCTCAAGCGTGTCGAGTGTGACGTCGTTGAACAGGCCACCAGGGCTGCGGATCTCGAGCCGATCGGCGAACAGCTTGACCTGGATCTGACTGCCGCGGACGTACCCGCTGTAGTCCCGATGCACGACGGCGTTCAGAAGCGCCTCGCGAACCGCCTCGCGCGGGTACTCGGGGATCGCCTTGCTGAAGAGACCTTCGATGAGCGTTGCGGTCCGGATGTGGGCCATGATGTGCGCCTCAGCATCGCGGACCATCTCCGAGACAGGCCCGTCGAACTTCTGATTGTCGAGGAAGCGCTCCCCACGCGGTCCCTTCTCGTGTTCATCAATGCCCGCGAACTGCATGTAGGTGATCACGAGCTGTGGTTCGAACTGCTGAGGATACGACCCGAATGCCAGCAGACCTGCCAGGGTCGGCCTGAGAACGCCCTCCGTCTTCGCGAGCACACCGAGTGCGACCAGCGTCTCAGCGAGCGAGGGCTTCAGGAAGCGAGCCTTCGGCCGCCGCGCTCGCAAATCGTCAACGAACGCGCTGAGCCGCGGAGCATCGAGATCGTCGAAAGTCGTTCCCGAGACGGCCTCTTCGTCGAAGAGCGGCTGCCCGCGCGCCGACAGATAGCCGTAGACCTGGTACTGCCCCATCCGCTGCGTGCTGTTGCCGACGCGCATCCATGAGCCGGTGAACTCCTCCTTGGTCTTCAGGTGACACGGTCTTTCAGACGGCGCGACCTCATCGATCTCGGCGACGACGATCTGGCGACCGCTCAGGTCGTGGACGGAGAGCTCGACTGACACAAGGGGCCTGAGCTGCGCGGCAGCACTCGCGACGGCTTCTTGCACCCGTCCCGCATCGGTGACGCCGACGGCCTTGAAGCCCTTCGCTTCGTCGATTCCGAACAGTATGACGCCGCCGCGAGTGTTCGCGAACGCCGACAGGTCTTGGTAGAGACCCTTGGGCACGCCACCGCGGGCGGTCTTGGCCTCGACATCATCGAGCTCGCACAAGTTGGCCTG
>JBAXRL010000953.1:0-1744 GCA_037131205.1 Actinomycetes bacterium
TGCGGCGCGTGCCCAGGCCGCTGCCTGTGGCGGCGCCGCCCGTGAAGCGCGCCTCCGCCGCCCAGCTTGCCGCCATGGAGGGCTACTGGGGCTCGTTCAACACTGTGCTCCGCGTCTCGGCCTCCGCCGACGACCCTCAGGCTCTGGACTTCTTCCAACTGACCGCGAACGGCTGGGTGCCCACAGCGAGCGGCCTGCGGCTGCGCACCGACGGCCGCTTCCACGCCGACGGCTCCGCATCCGGCTACAGCACCATGACGGCCGGCGGACGGCGCTACCTCGCCGCCGGCTTCATCGGGGGCTACGGTCACTATAGAGACGCGCTGCTGTGGGTGCAGAAGCTCGCGCCCGAGACGCCGCTCTCCGCGGCCTGGCAGAGCCGGCTGGGCAAGGCGTGGCTGGCCGTCAACGAGCAGCCGGACTCCGCGGTGTACGCCGAGGGAGGTCCGGTGCTGCTCACGCTGGGCGACGTTCCCGGCCTGCCGGGCTACGTCGTGTCGGGCCCCTACGAGACGCAGCCCCTGATCCCCGTGGACGACACCCTGGGCGCCATGTTCCTGCAGATCCCGGGGGTGGGCTCGCGCGACCTCGAGGAAGACCTCGTCGAGCAGCACGGCTCCGAGGAGTGGATCCGGCGGGGCAGCACGCTGTACCGGCCGCAGGCCACCATGCCGGCGCTGGCCGCGGGGGCGAACACGGTGACCTTCGGCGCCGAGGGCTACGCCGAATGGCGCTCGCTGGCGGCGGCGGGCACGCTGACGATCGCCGCCGGGGGCGCCACGACGTGGCGCCTGTACGACCCCGACATGGCCGTGCTCGGCGCCGGCGCCACCTTCCCGGCCACGGTGACCGCGCCCCAGGCGGGCTGCTACCTGCTGCTCTTCGGGCCGGCCGGCGCGAGCACGACGGTGACCGTCGCGCCGGCCGCCGGCGCGCAGCCCGGCAGGGACGCGGCGACCGCCGAGAAGCGCGCGGCCACGCCGCGGCCGACGTATGTCGTGCCGCTGAGGTAGCGGCCGACACACCGGCGGCCGCGGGCGCCGCAGGCGCTCCCGCGGCCGCCGGACCAGAGGCCTCAGCGTGCCGAGCGCCGAGGGGTGCCGGGCCACCCTGCCGGGTACTGCCGGGAGGAGCGGTGGCGCTCATGCGCCCCCTGCCGATGGTACAGTGCGGACACTGCGGCCGAGGAGGTCGCCGCCGGAGGACGACACATGCCTGAGCCGCAACCCAGAGCGCTGCCGCACGCCGCCCACGAGCTCATCGCCCGGCGGTACTCGTGCCGCACCTACCTGCCCGAGCCCATCGCCGCCGCCGACCGGGAGCGTCTCACGGCGTTCACAGCCGGCAGGACCGCCGGCCCTCTGGGCTCGCAGGTGCGTTTCGCGCTCATCGCCGCCTCGCCGGGCGACCGCGAGGCGCTCAGGCGGCTGGGCACCTACGGGTTCATCAAGGGCGCGACGGGGTTCATCGTCGGCGCCGTGCGCCGCGCCCCCCACGACCTCGAGGACTACGGCTACCTGCTGGAGCAGGTCATCCTCTACGCCACCGGTCTCGGCCTCGGCACGTGCTGGCTCGGCGGCGCCTTCACGCGGAGCACCTTCGTGCGCCGCTTCGGCGGCCTGCGCCGTGACGAAGCCATGCCGGCGGTCGTGTCGATCGGCCGCCGCGGCGACGACGGCCGCGAGCGCATCCGCGAGCGCGAGGAGGGCAGCCGCAGGCTGCCCTCCTCGGAGCTCTTCTTCGC
>JBAXRL010000954.1:0-1741 GCA_037131205.1 Actinomycetes bacterium
TGGCGACGCCGACCATCGCGACGAAGTCGCGGATGCCCTCGGCGGGGAAGCCCCGGCGGCGAAGGCCGGACATGGTGGGCATCCTGGGATCGTCCCAGCCGCGCACGTGGCCTTCGTTGACAAGGCGCAGGAGGACGCGCTTCGAGAGCACGGTGTGCGTGAGGTTGAGCCGGGCGAACTCGATCTGGCGCGGTCGCGAGGGCACCGGCAGGTTGTCGATGAGCCAGTCGTAGAGCGGCCGGTGGCCCTCGAACTCCAGGGTGCAGATGGAGTGCGTGACGCCCTCGATCGCGTCGGACTGCCCGTGGGCGAAGTCGTAGGTCGGGTAGACACACCAGGCGTCGCCCGTGCGCGGATGCTCCGCGTGGAGGATGCGGTACAACACGGGGTCGCGCAGGTTGATGTTGGCGGCGGCCATGTCGATGCGGGCGCGCAGCACGCGGGCGCCGTCGGGAAGCTCGCCGGCGCGCATGCGCGTAAAGAGGTCGAGACTCTCTTCCGCCGGCCGGCCCCGCCACGGACTCTCCCGGCCGGGCTCGGTGAACGTGCCGCGGTGCTCGCGGATCTCGTCGGCGCTGAGATCGTCGACGTAGGCCTTGCCGGCCTTGATGAGGTCGGCGGCCCACTCGTAGAGCTGCTCGAAGTAGTCTGACGCGTAGTAGAGGCGCTCGCCCCAGTCGAAGCCCAGCCAGCGCACATCGGCCTCGATGGCGTCGATGTACTCCTGCTCTTCCCTGGTGGGATTGGTGTCGTCGAAGCGCAGGTGGCAGCGGCCGCCGAGCTCCTTGGCGATGCCGAAGTTGAGGCAGATCGACTTGGCGTGGCCGATGTGGAGGTAGCCGTTCGGCTCGGGGGGAAAGCGGGTGACGATGGCTTGGCGCCGGCCCTCGCGCAGGTCGGCGGCGACGATCTCGCGGATGAAGTCGCCGCGCTCGGGCGAGGATGGTGTCTGGCTGCTCACGGCGCCGGGGATAGCACAGGGCGGCCCGGCCGCCGGCGCGCTAGGGCGTTGGCGGGGGCGAAGGCGTATAGGTGTGGATCGTCCAGACCGTCAGCGTGATGTCGTAGCCTGGGCCGCGCGCTCGAGGGAAGCGCTGGGTGAAGAAGACCCGATACTCGCCGGGGATCACAAGGAGGCCCATCGCGTTGTCGTCTTGCCGGGCTAAACCGCCCGGTACCGACTGGGAGGTCGCGACGTCACTGAAGCCTGGGCCGGCTTCGGTGCTGAAGGCTCTCAGCGTGAGCTTCACCGGCGGGTCCTCGGGGCCAGACAGGGTCCAGGAGAGGCGTACGCGATCGCCCAGGTCGTAGGTGCCGAGATTCAGTTTGACCGGCTGCTCGCCGGAGACTTTGGCAGAGACGACACGCTCCCACTGCGGGCCTGACGTCCCGGTGCCTGACCCGCACCCTCCCGCCATCCCCGCGCTGACCACGAGAGCGACGATGCAGAATGCGGTCGCAACGGATCTGACGACGTTTGGCATCTCCCTCCCCTCCTCGGCCTTTTCGCTTCTTCGGCCCTGGCCTGAGCTGGACCTGCTGTGAGAGCCGGCGAGACAGACCCGGGCTCCCCCTCGCTACCCTAGCATCCCGCGACCGCAGGACGCAGCGCCGCGCAGAGTTCCCGGAGCCCCTCAGGAGGCGGCGAAGCCCGGCCGCAGCGTCGCGGCGATCTCCTCCGGGGTAATGAAGATGAGCTCGCCGCCGAGCTGCTTCTGCAGAAAGTAGTCGTCGGTGCGGT
>JBAXRL010000955.1:0-1740 GCA_037131205.1 Actinomycetes bacterium
CGCTCGCCGTCTCGGCCAACCGCAAGCGCTTCAAGGCGCTTCTCGTCGACGTCGGGCTGGTGCAACGCCTTTCGGGCATGCCCGCCGACGCCGAGTACGGCAGGAGCAGTCTCCTGGCGATGTACGCCGGCGCCCTGGCCGAACAGTTCGTCGGCCAGGAGCTGGTCGCTTCTCTGGGCGACGAGGTCTACTGCTGGCTGCGGCCGCAGAAGAGCAGCTCGGCCGAGGTCGACTACGTGGTCGCCTCCGGCGGACGGGCCGTCCCCATCGAGGTGAGGAGTGGGCCGGCGGGGCGCCTGAGGAGCCTGCACCTGCTGCTGAGCGAGTATGTGCAGTGTGCGCCCGGCCTTGTGCTTTCTGAGGCGCCCTATGCCGAACTGCCTGAGCAGGGCCTCACCTTCGTGCCGCTCTACTACGCCGGCACGCTCTTCGGGCGGGCCGCGGGCCGCTGAGGGTCTGGGCCGCAGTCAGCGGCGCAGATGCAGCTGCGGCGGCTGGACGCCGGCACGTCCTGACCCGTTCGTCAGGCGACGCGGAGCGGCGTGATGCGCCGCACGTCGTCTTCGATCGCGACCTGTGCGTCCCACAGGTCGACCGAGCGCTGCAGGTTCAGCCAGAGCTCCGGCGAGTTGCCGAATAGCTTGGCGAGCCGGAGCGCCATCTCGGAGCTCACGGCGCGACGCTCGCGAACCAGCTCGTTCACGGACTGCCGCGAGACACCCAGTGCGGAGGCGAGCCCGCTCACACTCAAATCGTAGTCGGGCATGAAGTCCTCACGCAGGATCTCGCCGGGGTGGATGGGGCGGCGCTGAAACCGCCTGTCGTTTGGAATGCTCATGTCTGATCACCTCGTCCCTAATGGTAGTCGCAGATCTCGACGTCGTAGGCGTCGCCGTCCTTGAAGCGGAAACAGATTCGCCGCTGGTCGTTGACGGAGACCGAGTAGTGGCCGAGGCGACGTGCCGGTCAGTTAGAACTGCTCAGTCTGCTTGTTCAAGCGCGGTCAAGCAGCGGTGGCCCCACTTCCGCGCCCGCTACAGTCGCGATGTCCAGTAGAACGGCCGTCGCTTCTGGTGGGCAACGGCGGCCGCGTGATCTCGATCTCGCCCGCGAATTCCGCGCTCAGCCCCAGGCTCTCGATGTCGTAGAAGTCCGCGGCCTCTTGGATCTCGGCCTCTGCGGCCTCATGGATCCGGACCGGGAGCCTCATCCCCGGCGGGCTCGAACTCGTGCCAGTACTACGTCGGAAGGATCGGCAGTAGCGTTGCCACTCTCGAGCTGCGCCAGGCGGCGCTCCGCCTCGTCAAGCCACAACCGTTCGATCTCGCTATCGCTCAGCGCATCAAGGCTCGCCAGTAGCTCGCGCGCGAGGTCCGCGCGGCCCTCCGGAGCCAATCTGAGCGCCTCGGCTTTGAGCTCATCGATCGTCATCGCAATGCACCTCACGCTCGCCGCAGTCGTCGCTGCCGTTGTACTGCCGCCCGTGCGGAATCGGGCGCTTCATCCTGCTGCGAGCGACGGTCGACTCACGGTCCGCGGTGGCCCTGGTCTTCACGTCCGCGAGGACGCAGCTCGAAGAACGCGCCGTCATGGCGTGACATGGAGCTTGAGGCCCAGAGCGCGCACGACCTTCTGCACCGTCGCGAGCTCCGGATTGCCGCCTGAAGAGAGCGCCTTGTAGAGGCTTTCGCGGCCCAGTCCAGTCTCACGGGCGATCGCGGTCATCCCTTTGGCGCGGGC
>JBAXRL010000956.1:0-1739 GCA_037131205.1 Actinomycetes bacterium
TTCACCAGACTCCACCGCCGACCACGGCGCACTTCGTCGACCCGTTCCGGGACGCCCAGGCGCTCAAGCCCATCACCGGCGATGAGCGCACCATCCTGCGCATCGTCAACCAGAAGATCGCGGCGCGCCCGTCGCTGCGCGCCATCGTCGACTACCTGTTCGAGAACACCCAGACGCTCATCCCCTGCGACCGCATCGGCCTGGCCTTCGTCGACGAGCGCGGCGAGCGCGTGACCAGCTACTACAACCGCGCCGATTACGAACCGCTCTTCATCGACAAGGACTACTCGGAGGCGCTGCGGCAGACCTCACTGAGCGAGGTCCTGCGCACCGGGCAGCCGCGCATCATCGGCAACCTCGACCTCTACCTCGAGGCGCACCCGCGCAGCCGCTCCACGCGGCGTCTGGTACAGGAGGGCGTGCGCTCCAACCTCGCCTGCCCGCTCAGCGTCGAGGGCCGCATCGTCGGCTTTATCTTCCGCAGCTCGCGGCGCACACACGCCTATCGTCCCCATCACATCGAGCTGCAGATGGCCATCAGCGAGCGGCTCAGCCAGGCTGTGGAAAAGGCCTGGCGTATCGAGCAGCTCGAGGAGGCCAACCACGCGTACACCGAGATGCTCGCGTTTGTGAGCCACGAGCTCAAGAGCCCCGTGGCGTCCATGGTCACCGACGCCGAGCTCATGTCCCAGGGCTACCTCGGCGACCTCACGGACGTTCAGCACGGCAAGCTTGACGGCATGGCTCGCAAGGGCCGCTACCTTCTTGGGCTCGTCAATGAGTACCTCGACCTCGCCCGCGTCGAGAGCGGCGAGCTGAGGCTCGACCCGACGTCGCGGGTGAACGTCAACGAACAGGTCATCGGCGAGGCGCTGGCCCTGGTGGCCCCCCAGCTCGAGGCCCACCGCGTGCAGCTCGTGCTCGAGCTGCCACACGCGCCCCTGCCGCTGATCTGCTGCGACGCCACGCTGCTGCGCATCGTCCTCGTCAACCTTCTCGACAACGCCGTGAAGTACGGCAACGAGGATGGCACCATCCGGCTGAAGGCCGAAGTCGCGGCCGCGCGGCAGGGCAGCCCGGCCAAGCTCAAGATCTCGGTGTGGAACCTGGGGCCGGGCTTCGGCGTGGAGCAGAAGGACAAGCTGTTCCGCCGCTTCTCACGGCTCGACGACCCGGCCCTCAAGGGACGCCGCGGCACGGGCGTCGGCCTCTACAGCGCGTGGCGCATCATCCAGCTCCACAAGGGACGCATCAGCGCCGACTCCAAGCACGGCGAGTGGGCGGAATTCAGCTTCGAGATACCGGCGACGCCAGACTGCGCACAGTCGCCGGCTGCCGAACAAGGGAGTGGCACATGACAGCGGGAGTGGTGGACCAAGGTACCTTCATCGACGAGCCGGCGATCGACGAGGCCCTGCGCGCGGCCGCCACCAAAGACGCCGGCCGCGTCCGCGAGATCCTCGCCAAGGCGCGGGAGCTGGGCGGCCTTGAGATGGACGAGGTCGCCGTGCTCAGCTCGGTCAGCGACCCCGAGCTGCTGCGCGAGCTGTTCGATACGGCGCGCGACGTCAAGGACGCCATCTACGGCGCGCGCCTCGTGCTCTTCGCCCCCCTCTACGTGTCCAACCTCTGCAACAACGACTGTCTGTACTGCGCCTTCCGCGTCAAGAACACCGAGCTCAAGCGGCGCGCCCTCACGCAGGCGGAGATCCGCCAGGAGGTCGAGCTGCTCGTCGACC
>JBAXRL010000957.1:0-1738 GCA_037131205.1 Actinomycetes bacterium
CCAGAGCCATTTCATCTGAAAAGCACTGAAGCAGGCACCGAATGCATGAAGTGAAAAACAAATAGACTTTTGGAACCTGATCTGCCAGTAAGATCGGGATGAAAATTGACTTGGCCAGCGAAAATATTCTCTCGCGGATAACCCTTCGGCTCATGGAGGAGGGAGAGCGCGAGCGATTCGACCACCTGCTCGAAGAAGAGCATTACTTGAAAAGTTCCCGCATCGGGGGCAGGCACCTGCGCTATGTGGCAGAGGCGGACGGGAAATGGATAGCGATCCTGACCTTCAGCGGAGCGGCACCGCATTTGAAGGCGCGCGAAAAGTGGCTTGGATGGAGCCCGCGGCAGCGGGCGCGGCGGCTGGGATTTCTCATCAACAACAGCCGTTTTCTGCTCTTGGTGGAGCGCGAACGCCACCCGAACCTGGCCTCGAAAGTCCTGGGGCTGGCCCTGAAGCGGGTCGCCCAGGATTGGCAGGAGAGCTGGGGGCAACGGCCGCTGGTGGTCGAGAGCTTCGTGGACGAAACCCTTTATCGTGGCACCTGCTACAGGGCGTGCGGGTTTGAGCAAGTGGGGGCGAGCGCGGGGTTCTCCCGCAGTGCGCGGGACTACTACACCGAACACGGGCAAGCCAAGGCGCTCTATTTGCGGGAGCTGGAACCCGGAGCGCGCAAAGTGCTCTGCCGCGCGCAATTGCCCGTCGCTCTTCGGGAGGGTGAAGCCGACATCGCCGGGCCTTGTCCGCTGAAAGCCCCGGAGTTGGGAAGCCTCTACGAGCGCTTCCGCACACTGGAAGACCCTCGCGGCGGACACGGGCTCCATCACCGGGCGGCGAGCACGCTGGCCTGCGCGGCCGTGGCCACGCTACTGGGAGCCGGCAGCTACCAGGGCTATGAGGATATCTGCAAGCGGCTCACCTACCGCCAACGTCGCGCCCTGCATTGCTACCATGATCGAAAAAACGACCTCTATGTGGCTCCCAGCGACTCGACATTCTTTCGCGTGCTTTGCCTCATTGACCCGGCGCACTTCGAGGCCATCGTCTCGGGTTGGTTGCTCGAACAGGAAATCGGGCAGCTCGAACGCCTCTCCGTGGACGGCAAGGTCCTGCGGGGAACCGGGCGTGAAGACGGCAAGCCCCTCGCCCTGCTCTCCGCCGTCACCCACCTGCTGCGCACGACGCTGCGTTCCGTGCCGATCGCGGAAAAAAGCAACGAGATCCCGGCCATCACCCCTTTGCTCGCAGGCATGAAGCTGGAAGGTTCTCTCATCACTGCCGACGCCATGCACTGCCAGCAGGAAAGCGCCCGCTTGATCACTCAGGACCATGGTGCCGACTACATCTTCGGCCTCAAAGGCAACCAGAGCGGCATCCTCGAACGCGCCCAATGCAAACTCTCCCCGGTTTTTTTTTCCCCTGGAAAATGACGCGCCCTGGGACAAGGGGCACGGCAAACTCGTGCGCCGACGCATCAAGACCCTGGAACTCAGCCCCGAGGACATCGGGCTCTGCGGATGCTGGCGCATAGCCGCCGTCGAACGCCTCACCATCGACCTCACCAAGCCCTGGGCCCAACAACTCCCCGTCACCGAGATCGCCTACTACGTGGGCAGCAGAACCAAGGACGAGTTGAACGATGCGGACATGCTCGACGCCATCGTCGGCCACTGGGACGCCATCGAAAACGGAACCCACCGCGTGCGCGACGTGAGCATGGGCGAAGACGCCTGCCGCGTCG
>JBAXRL010000958.1:0-1738 GCA_037131205.1 Actinomycetes bacterium
GCGAGGAACGGCGCCGTGGAGTCGACCCCGACCTGCTCGCCGTTGTGCATGAGCAGCACGTTGAAGGCCTTGAACGGGTGGGCGCCGGCGGGGTTGCCGCGGCCCTCGGCGTCGATCGCCGGCGAGTTGGTGGGATAGCGATGGTGCATGCCCCAGACGTGAGCGCGAAGGGCCGGGTCGGGCGCGGAGGCGGCCGGGTCGTCGCCGGCGAAGCCGGGGTACCCGGCCCAGAAGCGCGCGAAGTCGAAGTACTCGGGGATCGTGTGCGTCCAGCCGCTGATCTTGACGGCCGCGAGGTCCTGGCCCATCGAGACGACGTAGCCGCGGCGCTTGGCCGAGAACTTGCCGGCGGGCGCGCCGGGCGCGCCGTGGGTGCGGTAGTAGCGCGAGTCGATGAGGTGGGCGAGCACCGTGAAGTACTCCTCGCGCACGTCGTCGATGAACGCCGCGAGGGCGGCGAGCGGGGCGGCAGCTCGTGCGGCCGGGCCGGGGCCGGCGGGCGTAGCCTGCCCGGCCTCAGGGCCGGCGGGCGTAGCCTGCCCGGCCTCAGGGCCGGCGGGCGTAGCCTGCCCGGCCTCCGCGGCGTCGAGCGCCGCGAGGAGCTGCGCGTCGCTGAGATCGCCGTACTTGGTGCGCCGCTGCAGCCAGCGCGCACCGGCCAGAAGACGGCGGCCGTAGCACGCCAGCACTGCCGGCTCGAGCTCGACGAACAGCATCGCGAAGTCGCCCGGGTCCTCGCGCAGGTCGGCGAGCCGCCAGCCCTCTTCCCCGGCGTACTTCTCGCGCACCGGCAAGCGCAGCTCGGCGAGGCCTGCGAGGACGTCGGCGGCCGGCAGCTCGGCGCCGCCCGCGCCGTAGAACCGGCAGCCGCCCAGATGCCCGAGAATCTCCTCCATCGTCTGCCTGCGGTCCGGCCCGATGGTGTTGAACACCAGGCACGTGCGGCCGCGCACCGCCGCCGGCGCGAACCCGGCGAAGTCGATGCCGCCGCCGCGGTTGTTGCCGCCGTTGTACGAGAGCCGCGCCGACTCCCAGATGGCGTCCACGGTCACCGGGACGCTCACGGCCAGCGAGCCCACGCGGCAGGAGTCGTGCTCGGCCTGCGGCGGCGCGGGCGCCAGCTCGACGGCCGCCGCCTTCAACGAGCTCTCAACCTCGACTTCAGCCTGAGACTTCTCCCAGACGGGCAACTCGAGGAGATCGGTGCGCCCGCGCAGTTTGCGAATGTCGTCGAGCAGATCGTCCGCCCGCGCCACCGTCCCGTCCTCGGCCAGCGCCCCGCTCTCGCGGTTGAGCGCGTCGACGAGAACGGCCAGCTTGACCAGGTTGAGGGCCGCCCAGTTGCGGAAACGCTTGGCCATGAGCCGGCGGTCGTTCTGCACCATCAGCTCCGGCTTGGTCGTGATGCCGCCGCGCGGGCAGTCGAGGTGGCAGTTGCCGCACTGCGTGCAGCCGAAGGCCGCGGCCTTGCCGATGCTGCTCTCGTGCAGGCCATCGGCGCCGGCGATGAGCACCTTCACCATGTCGAGCTCGCCGCGCAAGCCGCCGGAGGCGAAGAGGCGGGTACCACCTGAAGCCCCGTACGGCGCGCCGTTGAGGTCACGGATAGTGCGCGGCTCGCCGCTGCCGTCCACGTCGACCTTCTCGCACATCAGGGCGTGATGCGTGTGCAGCATGGTGCGAAACATGTCGGGCCAGCCCACGTGGCTGGAGTCGGCGTGGTAGTTGCCGCTGCCGC
>JBAXRL010000959.1:0-1737 GCA_037131205.1 Actinomycetes bacterium
CGCCCGCGCTCATCGATGGGCGCGGCGATGATCCACGTGCTGCTCGTGATGACAGCGAGACGCACGTTAACTCATAAGTTGACGTCGTGCAAGGCCTGGTCACTGCGCCGCGGTGCGGTCTCAAGATGCCGGCGGCGCGGGGATCGCGTGCGTGGAGTCTTCATGACGTCAGCGTATGCCGGCCGCCACACCGCGCGACAGGGTGACGAAGGCGGGGTGGGGTGGACGTTGCGGGTGGAGCGTGTCGGCTTGGCAAGTGATCCGGGGGGTGGGAGTCCCGGCGTCGACGACGAGATGAAGGAGCGGCTTGCCGCTCCTTTGTCATTCCGGCGCAGCAACGCGCGAGAAGGATTGCCCCCGCTACGGGGTCACTGGCCCTGCCGCGAGTATGGGAGGCGGGCTGAGCTTGCCGCGACGGCCCGACCTCGAACCAGTCCCAGCGGTCAGCGCGCCGGTGCTGCGGCAACCATTGGGCGGCGTGCTTCTCCCACTCGATGACCGCGAACTGACTCAGCTCGCAGAGGTTGATCGGGAAGGCGAAGTCGTCCTGGAACCAGATCCCCCGCCGGACGGAGTCAACGCTCTCCGCGTCGCGCGGCAGGACGTCGCATATGGACCTAGCGATGCCGGTGACGGACGGCAGCGCAGCCGTCGTGCCTGGGCGGCGGTGTGCGGCGCGCACGTCCCGCAGGGCGTCCCAATGGGCTCGATGTATCGGTCACTTCGCTCGCCCTCCGAGGCAGTTTGGCCGCCAAGCGGCACGGCGGCGCCAGGCGCTGCCGCGCGCCGTGCCTCAGTTTGGTGGGCGTGTCAAGAAGCCAGACGTGTCGGTCGACCGGAGGACAGCGAGCGTCTGTCGGGCTGAGCGCTGCGCGGCCTGGGCGGTGCGCAGCGGAGGTCGGGGACGTGGCGCCGAGCGCCGTCCTGACGCGCGACTCCCCATAGGGCGCTTGCCGCAAAGCTCACACTGACGTGGCGGCGGACCCGGAGACCAGAGGATGGCCCGACGAGCGCGTCCTCAGTGTCACCCTTGACATACCATGATTGGCATATCCATACTAAAGCATGTGGCACATTGAAGAACACCGTCGGGTCGACAAGCGACTCTCCGGCTCCGTCCCCATGGAGGTTCTGAAGCGCTACGAGAAGTGGAAAGACATCGCCAGACTCTCGGGGCCGCCCGGATTGCGGGCCATCGTCGGGTTCCACGATGAAGCTCTGTCCGGCCAGTGGAAAGGCCATCGGTCTTCCCGGCTGGGGCTCCAGTGGCGGGTGGTGTACCGAGTCGTCACCGACGTACTGCTGATCCAGGTCGTTCAGGTGACCGCGCACGACTACAGGAGGCAATGAAATGACGGACTTCCGTCCTGCGAAGCAGCGCGTCGAGGTCTCGGTGGGGGAGTCTCTGCGCATCCTGCGTGAGCTTCAGGAACTGAGCCAGAACCAGCTTGCCGAGCTCACGGGCATCCCTCAGGCCACGATCTCAGCCATCGAAAACGGTCGCGTGAATCTGGGCGTCGAGCGCGCGAAGGTCTTTGCTCGCGCCCTTCGGTGCCATCCCGCCGTACTTGTGTTCCCTGGCTGGGAGGTTTCGCTTGAGGCTGCAGCGCCGCTCAGCTCTACGGTTCCGTGAGACTCTCGCCGTGACGTCGCGTGCCCGGTCGCAGGCACGCCTGAAGTCCGCGCGGCTGCGCGAGCCCTGACCATCAGTAGTCGGGCTCGTCAGCCGGGGGGTGC
>JBAXRL010000960.1:0-1735 GCA_037131205.1 Actinomycetes bacterium
GCCTGACGAGGCCGACGAAGTTGGCCACGTGGATGGGCGCCGCGTCGCGGTAGCATTTGATCCTGATCACGCCCCTGGTCGTGCGCAGAGTCACCAGCGGGAATCTGGGCGTCGCCAGGCTCCGGTAGGGCGAGAAGGTGAGGGTGAGGGTCTCGGAGGGCGCCGTGACGTCCGTGAACCCTCTGCCGAGCAGGATCGTGTACGCGGCGACCGCGACGGGGTAGGCGGGGTCGGCGAGCATGGCGCGCAGGTGCGCGTTGCTGTCGGCGCCGGTGAAGGCTCCGACGACGGCGACGGCGGCGGCGCGCAAGAAGGTGAAGCGCGCGGCCGTGTTCTCCTGGTACGCGCGCCAGCCGAGGGCGAGCGTCCGCGGCTCCCTACGCGCGGCGAGCGCCGTGAGGGCCGCGTTCCTTACGTCGACCTGGTCTGATTCGAGGTTGTCCCGGATCGCGGCGAACGCCTCCGCCCCGGGGTCGCCGGCGAGCAGCGCGAGGAGGGCGCACCGCACGGCGACGGAACCATCGGCGAGGGCCCGGTCGACGATGGTCTTCCTCGAGTCGCCGCTGAGAGCGGCGGCGGCCTCGACGGCCGCCGCCCGCACGTACTCGTCGGCGTCGGACATGGCGGCGAGGACGTCAGCGGCGGCGGCGGCCTTGAGGCGTGCGCCGAGGGCCTTCACGGCGGCGCACCTCACCTCCCCGCTGCTGTCCGCCGCCAGCCGCCGCAGCCAGGCGGCGGCCGATCCGTCGAAAACGCCGGCCGCACCGAGAGCGGTCGCGACCGCCGAGCGCACGTGCGGCGCGGGATCGTCGAGGCACGCCGCGACCAGCTCGCCGGCGCCGATGGCCGCGGCCGCCTGCACGGCCGCGCGGCGCACGATGGGCCCGCGATCGCTCAGCCGCGCCTCCACCGCCGCCTCCGCCGCCGGGTCGGCGATCTTCGTCAGCGCGATGAGGGCGAAGAAGCGCGTCCACAGGTTGCGGTCCGCCGACAGCTCGACGGCGATGGCCAGCCCTCTGGCGTCCTTGAAGCGCGCGAACCCGTAGACCACGTTGCGGCGGACCTGCGCGTCGTCGTCCGCCGCCAGGGCGGGAAGCCGATCGACGATCGCCTGCGGAAGGTCCGGCGGCGCCCGGTCCGGGTCGCGCTGGCGCAGGACGAAGCGGTAGCGGAACAGGGCCATGAGCGCCGCGGCGCGGACGCGGGCGGAGGGGTCCGCGAGCAGCGCCCCGACCAGCTCCGGCGTGCGCTCCAGCCCTATCTTGCCGATGGCCTCGACGGCGGCGAGACGGACGCTCAGACTCTGGTCGCCGAGGAACGGCGTGATGGCGTCGGCGATCGCGGCTTCACGTCCGTTGGTGAATCCCGGCCTCCAGGCGAGCTGGCCGAGGGCAAAAATGGCCGCCTTGCGGACGCTCGGCGCCTTGTCGCCGAGCAGCGTCAGCAGCGGGTCCACGCACTCCGGCGTCTGGATGCGTCCGTAGGCGGTCGCCGCCCGCGCGCGCGCGCCAGCCGACGTCGAGTGGGCCCCCGCGACGAGCGCGGGGGCCGCCGGATCGAGCCTGTCCTCCGCGTCCGTGATCGGATGGATGTGCGCGAGCACGACGGCGGGGCACAGAAGACCGACGGCGAGCAGTGTCGCCACGAAGGCGAGCAGCGCCGCGCCGCGTCCGGTCAGGCGCGTCGCCACAGCGGCCACCCCTCCGTGAAGTGAATGCACCATGCTTCGACCTGT
>JBAXRL010000961.1:0-1733 GCA_037131205.1 Actinomycetes bacterium
AGCGTCATCGGCGCCGGCATGCGCACCAACCCCGGCGTCGCGGCGCTGATGTTCAAGACGCTCGCCGACCTGGGCATCAACCTCGACATGATCAGCACCTCGCCCATCAAGATCTCGGCGGTGATCGCGAAGGAGCGCGCCGACGAAGCGGTGCGCGCGCTGCACGACGTGTTCGAGCTCGACGACGCCGCGATCCGTCACGACAAGGCCGACCGGAGCTCGTTCTGATGGCCGCCGGGAGCTACACAGTCGCCATCGCCGGGGCCACCGGGGTCGTGGGCGGCACGGTGCGGCGCATCCTCGAGGAGCGCAGCTTCCCCGTCGGCGAGCTGCGCCTGCTGGCCAGTGCCCGCTCCGCCGGCCGGCGGCTGCCGTTCAAGGGGGCCGAGCTGGAAGTGCAGAGGCTCGGCCAGGGCTCGTTCACGGGCATCGACCTCGTCTTCTTCGCCGCCGGCGGCGACATCAGCAGAGAGTACGCGCCGCAGGCCGTCGCCGCCGGCGCCACGGCCATCGACAAGTCGAGCGTGTTCCGCATGGACCCGGGCGTGCCGCTGGTGGTGCCCGAGGTCAACGCCGAGCACCTGGCGTCGCACACGGGCATCATCGCCACGCCCAACTGCTCCACCATCCAGATGGTCGTGGCGCTCAAGCCGATCTACGACGCGGTCGGCGTTCAGCGCGTCGTGGTGAGCACCTATCAGTCCGTGTCGGGCAGTGGACAGGGCGGCATCGCGGCGCTCGAGGCGCAGGCCCGCCAGTGGGCCGCCGGCGAGCCTGTGGAGCCGCAGTTCTACCCCCACCAGATCGCCTTCAACGTGCTGCCGCACATCGACAGCTTCCTGCCGTCCGGCGCCACCAAAGAAGAGCAGAAGATGGTCGACGAGACCACCAAGATCTTCGCCGACCCGGATCTCAAGGTCACCGCCACCTGCGTGCGCGTGCCGGTGTTCGGGGCGCACAGCGAGGCGCTCAACGTGCAGACCTGGAGGAAGCTCACGGCCGGCGAGGCTCGCGAGCTGCTCGCCGGCGCCCCCGGCATCGTGGTCGTCGACGACCCCGCCGAGCTGCGCTACCCGCTGCCCCTCGACGCCGAGGGCAAGGACCCGGTGTACGTGGGCCGTATCCGCGAGGACGTCACCGTGGAGAACGGTCTCGATCTGTGGGTGGTCGGCGACAACTTGCGCAAGGGCGCGGCGCTCAACGCGGTGCAGATCGCCGAGGAGCTCGTGCGCCGCGGACTGCTGTAGCGGGCCGCAGGTATACTCACGCCGTCATGACCCCGAAAAGGACTCTGCCTTGAGCGAAGACGCGCCCGACCCGGACCTCCTCGACGTCGTCATCGTGGGCGCCGGGCCGGCCGGCCTCACGGCCGGCATCTACTGCAGCCGCGGCCGGCTGCGCACCGTGATCCTCGAGCGCAACATGGCCGGCGGCCAGATCGCTCTCACCGAGCTCGTCGAAAACTATCCCGGCTTCCCCGAGGGCATCTCGGGCTTCGACCTGTCGGAGAAGATGAAGAGTCAGGCCGTGCAGTTCGGCGCCGACCTCCGCGAGATCCAGGCCGTGACGTCGCTGCGCCGCGAGCCCGACGGCGGCTTCAGCGTCGTCACAGACCAGGGCGCCTTGCGCGCCAGATCGGTCATCCTCGCGCCGGGCGTCGAAGGCCGGCGCTCCGGCATCCCCGGCGAGGCCGAGTTCATCGGCCGCGGCGTGAGCTGGTGCGCCACCTGCGA
>JBAXRL010000962.1:0-1732 GCA_037131205.1 Actinomycetes bacterium
CAAAGGCGACCGGACGGGACGACGCGGAGTCGGACATCGATCTCTTCGTGCTCACATCACGCTCCCTGTCGTGGCGCGAGCGCGACGCCGTCACGGACGCGCTCTTCGACATCGAGATGGAGTTCGGCGTGGTCATCAGCACCCTGATCGCGAGCGAAGATGACTGGCTGCGCGGCCCCTACCAGGTGCTCGCGATCCGCGACGAGGTCGAGCGCGACGCAGTCGCCGCGTGACGAGTGACCAGGCACGCGGGGAGGTCATCGCCTTTTGGCTGGGCAGGTCTGACGAGGCCGTAGCTTCGGCGCTCGCGGAGCTCGCCGCGGGTCGCTGCGCCTTCGCCGTCAATCGCGCCTACTACGCGTGCTTCTACGCGCTCAGCGCAGTGCTGCTCGCAGAGGGGCGTAAGTACGCCAAACATTCCGGTGTGAGGGCCGCGCTCCATCGCGATTTCATCCGCCGCGGGCGGCTCGACTCATCCTGGGGCCGCGTCTACGACCGCGTCTTCGAGAATCGCCAGCGTGGCGATTACCAGGAGCTCGTCGTCTTTGACGCGGCGCACGCGGCCGAGCTGTGCGAAGAGGCCACCGGGTTCGTGGCTCAGATGCGGCGGCTTCTCTCGCGCGACCAGGAGGCTTGACCGGCGCAACGGTGGGAGCCTGCCGGTCGTTGTTCCGCATTGGCGATGTGCGCCGAGCCCCAGGTCGGCTGCTCTGCCACTTCTTCGTCACCTACCCAGATGTGCAGAAACCGCCTTGCGGCGGTTTCGCGTCCCGGGTCGAAACCCGGGAGAGGTAAGGGCCTGAGGATAGCATCTGGCGGGTCGGAGGTCACGCCCTCAGGACCAACGTCAACCGGTCGATCGCGATGGCGGTTGCCCCGGGCACGGGTACGTGTCCGCCTGCACCCGCGCGTAGCGGGCTCTCCGGAATCCGTCTATAACGTACGTACTTCCGTAGTGACCAGGAGGCCGGCATGGTTCATCTTCGACCTTCAGCCGACGTGCGCCCGGTCGCCGAGCTCCGCTCTCACGCCTCGGCCGTGATCGAGCAGATGCAAGAGTCCAAGCGCCCCGTCATCCTCACGCAGCACGGTCGCAGTGCCGCCGTCCTGCTCGACGTCGCTTTCTACGAGGCGCTCATCGACGAAGTCGCCCTGGTCCGTGACGTGCGCACGGCCGAGGAGCCGGTCGACGAGGCCGTTGCCTGCATCGCCGCCGACGATCCGGCGGCGGCGCTACCTCGGTCTCTCGATCAAGCGTCCGTTGATGTACTTGTGCAGGATGCTTGAGATGAGCGTCTGGTAGGGCAGTCCTTCTCGCGCGGCGGTCTTCTGCAGGCGCACGAGATCGTGTTCGCTCATGCGGATGTTCACGCGCTTGTCCTTGCGCAGGGTGGCGCGGGCCGTCTCGCGGTAGCGCGCCGACTCCTGCGGGAAGTCCGTGACACGCTGCCATTCCCCGCGCTCGACGGAGTCGAGCAGGCTCTCCTCTTCAGGCGTGAGCTTCACTCTGCGTCACCTCTCAGATACTGCTTCGTCATCTTGCGGCTGGGGATGATCGTCTTGAGGAAGATCACCTCGTCGTCTTCGACGAACGGCACAAGACAGACATACCCCTCGACTTTGACGACGAAGATCCGTTGGCCCGCGTAGCGGCGCTGGTTCGGGTGCTCGATGGTGTCGAGCAATCCCCCGTGCGCCACATGGAAGACGATATCCTCGAACGTGATGCCAC
>JBAXRL010000963.1:0-1731 GCA_037131205.1 Actinomycetes bacterium
GCGCGTCCGGCGCAACCGCGCCCGCATCGGTCACCGGGGTCGCGGCGACTGCCGGGGCGGGGGTAGTCGTCGATGGTAGGATAGGGCGGAGCCCGAAGTGGTGCGTTGGTGCGCCTGCACCAGTGTTGTCGGCGCACCGCAACGCCGAAGCGCTTATCTACCGTCGCCGTACACCTGGGCCGCTGCGGCGCGCCGCTTGGCGCGGTCGGTCGGCGCGGCGCGGCGGGTCAGGCGTCATCGGCCAGATGGCGAATGCGCGCTGTGTTCCGTCAGTGAAGAGTGCGGGGGGGTGAGTGCGCGGCGCCGGGTCAGAGGCCGCGCACGGCGTCGGCCACGACCTGCTCCATGACCTTGCGGCCGATCCAGCCGGTGTAGAGCTCAGAGACTTCGCCGCTGCCACGGATGACGGCCAGGATGGGCGGATTGCTCACGCGTAGTTGCTGCAGCGTGTCGCCCAGCTCGGTGGTCTTGCGGGCTTCGAAGGACATGAAGGAACTGTCGGCGCCCCACTGCCCCTTGACGGCGTTGAAGTAGCTGAGCATCTCCATGTCGTCGGCAGCGCCCTCGACGTACACGAGGAGGACGAGGGGGCGCTTCTCCTTGAGGCGAGAGGCGATGAACGAAGGGGTCTCGGCGGTCGCCGTGAGCTTGAGCGGCGCGTAGCCGGTCGTGCCGTAGCTGCTGACCGTGTTGTACGAAACCGGGGCGGGAAGAGCGGCGGCCGGCGCGGCGGCGGCCTCGGCAAACACGCGCACCGCGACCACGCCGCCGAACAGGGCCGCACCGACCACGAGGATCAGGGCGGCGGTGATCAGGAAGGCTTTGTTACGCCTCACGATGCCCATGCCGGCCTCCGGGATAAGGTGCTCCACCTTGCCGTGCTCGCATTATTCTCGAACCTGCTCTCGCAGGTGGGTGCTCTCCCGGCGCATCCACGGATGAGCCGAAGCACGAGCTCCCGATGTGTTCGTGTTGGCTCGAGAATGTCACGAGGTCACGAACAAGGTCGAGCCGCGCAATCCTACCAAACGTCAACTGTTTCAACAAACATGTCGGCAGCCCTGCAAGAAACTTGAGGGAGGCGGCCGAATGGCGGCCGCAAGGCTGTCGGACGGTGGCGCGGCCGGCGGGTCAGCCGAGCCTGATGCGCAGCTCCTTGAGCTGCTCGGCGGTGACTGGACCGGGGGCACCGGTCATGGGGTCGGCGCCGGACGATGTCTTGGGGAACGGGATGACCTCGCGGATGGAGTCGGCGCCGGCGAGGAGCATGAGGATGCGGTCGAAGCCGAGCCCGATGCCGCCGTGCGGCGGGGCACCGTACTCGAGCGCCTCGAGGAACCAGCCGAACGACTCGTCGATGCGGGCGTCGTCCATGCCCAGGGCGCGCAGGATGGCGCGCTGCACGGCGGGGTCGTGGTTGCGCAGCGAGCCCGAGCCCAGCTCGACGCCGTTGAGGACGAGGTCGTACTGCGCCCCCCGGACAGCCAGAGGGTCGCTCTCGAGGAGCGGCATCGTGGCCGCGGTGGGCAGGCTGAACGGGTTGTGCCCGTAGGTGAGCCTGCCGGTCTCCTTGTCGATCTCGAAGAGCGGGAACTCCTCGACCCAGAGCAGCGCCCAGCGAGCCTTCGGCGCGGGCGCGAGCAGCGCGATGAGCGCGAGGCGCAGAGCGCCGAGGACCTGGGCGGCGACGAGCGCCTCGTCGGCGGCGAAGACGATGAGGTCGCCGGGCTC
>JBAXRL010000964.1:0-1730 GCA_037131205.1 Actinomycetes bacterium
CCGCCGGGCCACGGCAGGCCGAGATGGCCGAACCACGGGCCTGCGGCCGCGACGACGAACACGGCCGCCGCGGCGAGCGCCGCGGTCGACAAGAGGAGGCGGCGAGTCCGCCGGCGGCGCTCGCGCGAGCGGCTGCGATAGTAGTGCGTCTCGGTCACGCACGCTCCAGGCGCAGACCGACGACGTCGTAGCTGAACGCCATCAGGCGGTCGGCGAAGGCGATATCCATGCGCGCCTGCACGTCCACCGGGAGCGCCTGGAAACGGCCGCGGATGAGGCCGGCCTTGGCGGCCGGCACCGCCGCGACCTGCAGCCAGTAGTCGAGGTCGATGGTGCTGCGCACTCGGCCGCGCTGCGTCACCCGCAGGCCGGCCCGGGCGACGAGGCCGTCGATCTGCTCCTCGAGGTAGTGCCGGCGGTGCGCCGGCTCGCGCAGCCGCGCGATGTCGTTGAACGGCTTGTCGGTGAGCTCGTCGACCACCGGGTCGAGGAGCACGAGCCGGCCCCCGGCGCTCGTCACGCGCAGCAGCTCGGCGAGCGCCGCGACCGGCTCGGGCAGCAGATGAAAGGCGTTGCGACACACGACGAGGCTGAAAGAATCCGTCGCGTACGGCAACGCGTAGAGATCGACGAGGCTGAACGTGACATTGACCAGGCCCAGCTCGCCGGCCAGCCGCCTGCCCTCCTCCAGGATGTCGGGGTGCTCGTCGGCGGCCTCGACGGTGTGTACCTCGGGGGCCACGGCGAAGCCGGCTATGCCGGCGCCCGAGGCGTAGTCGAGGACGTTGTCGTGCGACGTGGGCCGCGCCAGCTCGACGAGCAAATCGAGCGAAGCGTCGCGCATCTCTGCCACGGCGTCTCCCTTCGTTGCCGGCGCCTCCTGGCGCCGGGCACGCCTGTCAGCCGTAGGTGACGGTGAAGATGGTACCCGTCACGGTCAAGCCCATACCGATATCGTACCCCTCGACGCGCGCCGTCTCGTGGTGGTCGCCGCGCGCCTCGCCGACGATCAGCTCGCCGGCCAGCGTCTCCGCCTTGATCGTCGCCGCGTGCCGCGCCACGAGCGGCGCCAGCTCGGCGGGCAGCGACAAGCTCAAGCTGATGGTATCTTCGATGCGCAGACCGGCGTTCTTGCGCGCGAGCTGGATGGCGTGCACGAGCTCGCGCGCCAGGCCCTCCTCGCGCAGGGCGTCGTCGATCACGGTCCTGAGGGCCACGGTGCGGCCGGAATCGGCCTCGACCTGGTAGCCCTCGGGCGAGCCGGTCTCGACGAGAAGATCCTGCTCGACGAGACGAAGCTCGCCTTCGCCGACCATCAGCGTCACGGCGCCGGTCGCCCGGAGCTCGGCGACCAGGGCGGCGGCGTCCGCGTCCTTGAGCGCCGCCTGCAGCGCGCCGAGCTGCTTGCCCAACCGCGGCCCAAGCACCTTGAGGTTGGGCTTGACCGTGTAGGCCACCATCTCGCTCTCGTCGGCGACACAGCGCAATGCTTTGACGTTGAGCTCGTCGAGCACCACGTCGCGCAGCGCCTCGACGGCGCGCCGCTCCGCCCCGGGCAGCGCCACGACCACCTCGGCCAGCGGCTGCCGCGTCTTGACCGCGGCGGCGTTGCGCGCCGCGCGGCCCAGCTCGACGACGCGGCGCGCGGCCGCCATGTCGAATGCCGCGCCGGCGTCGATGGCCTGCTCGTCGGCCACCGGCCAGGCGCACAGGTGCACGCTCTCGGGGGC
>JBAXRL010000965.1:0-1724 GCA_037131205.1 Actinomycetes bacterium
CGCCGTTCACGACCTTGCCGGTGAGGCTGAAGATCTTGGTGCCCTTGCTGGTGGCCGTGCCCTTGGCGCTGAAAGCCTCGGCGCCGTGGTTCACGATCCACGGCACGTTGGCGTAGCTCTCCACGTTGTTGAGATTCGTGGGCTGGCCCCAAAGGCCGTGCGCGACCGTGCGAATATGCTTGCCGCGTGGCATGCCGCGGTGACCCTCGATGGAAAGCGTGAGGGCCGTCGACTCGCCGCAGACGAAGGCGCCGGCGCCCTGGTTGATGCGGATGTCGAAGCTGAAGCCGGAGCCCAGGATGTCGTCGCCGAGCAGGTTGCGGGCGCGCGCCGTCTCGAGGGCGTGACGCAGGCGTTGCACGGCGAACGGGTACTCGTGGCGCACGTACACGTAGCCCTCCACCGGGCCGTTGTCGGCGCCGATGGCGTAGGCGGCGATGATCATGCCCTCGATCACGCTGTGGGGGTTGCCTTCGAGCACCGAGCGGTCCATGAAGGCGCCCGGGTCGCCTTCGTCGGCGTTGCAGATCACGTAGTGCCTCTCGCCGGGGTTGGCGCGGCAGAAGCGCCACTTCTTGCCGGTGGGAAAGCCGGCGCCGCCGCGGCCGCGCAGGCCGCTCTTCTCGACTTCGTCGATCACGGCCTGCGGATCGGCGGCGTTCAGCACCGTGGCCAGAGCGGTGTAGCCGCCGTGGCTCAGGTAGTCGTCCAGAGAGAACGGGTCGATCTTGCCGTTGAGGGCCAGGACGATGCGCTCCTGCAGCGCGTAGAAGGCGATGTCCTTCTCGTGGGCCAGCGCCTCACCGGTCTGCGGGTCCTTGTAGAGGAGCCGCTCGACGATGCCGTCGCCGACCACGCTCGTGGCGATGATCTCCTCGATGTCCCTGGGCTTGAGGCGCGGGTAGAAGAGGCCCTGCGGGCGGACCACCACGATGGGGCCTTCCTCGCAGAAGCCGTGGCAGCCCGTCTCGACGACGGCGACCTTGCCCTCGAGGCCGCGCTCGGCGAGCGTCTTCTCGACGGCCTTGCGCAGCGCCACACGCCCGGAGGCGTGGCAGGCGGTGCCGGCGCAGATGCGGATCTCGGCCTTCTCGTCGTCGGCCAGGTAGGCGCTCGGGTCGGCTTTCGCCTGGAGCGCCTTGTCGATCTTCGTGAGCTTGACGGCGGGGGTCATGCTCCCACCTCCTGCTTGCGCAGCCTGCGTACGAGCTTGCGCGCCTCGTTGGGGCCGAGGCGCCCGAAGGTCTCGTCGTCGCCAATGCGCACGACGGGGGCGAGCGCGCAGGCGCCGACGCAGTTCACGGTCTGCAGGGTGAAGAGCCCGTCGGGCGTGGTGGCGCCCACGGGGATCTCGAGCTCCTGGCTGAGCGCCTCCACCACGAGGGGCGCGCCGGCCACGTGGCAGGCGGTGCCCATGCACACGTCGATGACGTGCTTGCCCACGGGCAGCAGGCGGAACTGGCTGTAGAAGCTGGCCACGCCGAAGACCCGCGAGAAGGGCAGCTTCATCTCTTCGGCGATGTTCTCGAGCGCCACGCGCGGCAGGTAGCCGAAGGCCTCCTGCGTGGCGTGGAAGGCCTCCACGAGACCGGAGCCGTCGCGGATCCTGGCCACCACCGGGTCGAAGAGCTTCATGTCGATGTCGGGCACGAAGCCGGCCGGCTTCTCACCCATGACGCACGCCGCCCCGGCCCCGCAGCTCTCGCCGGGCAGCGTGGCCAGCG
>JBAXRL010000966.1:0-1724 GCA_037131205.1 Actinomycetes bacterium
TCCGTGAGGCAAGGTGGGGTCCACGGACCCCGCCGCGGAACGCAAGGGGTATGAGCTCCCGCGGCGGAGTGTGAGGCGCCCCGGCTGGTCGATCGGCACCGCGCCGCGGCCGGCACCGCGTCGCGGCCGGCACCGCACCGGTCGGCTGGGGCGGCAGTCCCCTGCGCGGCCGTGTAGGCGCGGGTTTCCACCTGCACCGCGGAAGCCGCCGCTTCCTCAGCCATCTGCAGTACCCGCCCGCCGGCGCCGGCGCCGGCGCCCGTCTCGCCTTGCCGGCGGATGGCGCACGGCATGACCTTCTCCTCCTGAGATCGTCGCTGCAAAGGGCAGCGTCCGACTCGCGGACGCCGATGACGATGAGCTCATCCTCAACGGCGTTGTCGGCAGACATCATGGAGAGTCCCCAGGCGCGGCTTGAGCTTTCGACCCGGACCATTCGTTCGATCTGGAGGACCTTCGGGGCGTCGCCC
Source organism: Actinomycetes bacterium (assembly GCA_037131205.1). GTDB lineage: Bacteria > Actinomycetota > Thermoleophilia > UBA2241 > UBA2241 > CAIXSE01. The sequence continues at coordinate 471 of JBAXRL010000966.1, forward strand.
GGCTGGGGCAGCCGCAACTGGCTCGCGAAGACCTGAGCGGCCTCATCGTCATCGACGAGGTCCAGCGCGCCCCACGGCCTCCATGACGAGCTGTGCACCCCGCACGACACCGGCAAGGCGATCTGGGAGCAGTTCGACGGACGGTGCAGCCTGAGGCGGGGCAAGGCCGCCGCCGCCACCAATCCGTCGAGGCTGCGCGCCGCGACGTAGCGGCTCTGCCACTTGCCCCCCCCGATAATGGAGTACGGTCGGCGGCGAACGCGATGACCCGGGGGCGGCGGCAGTGCCGTCGCCACAAGCAGGAGGCGCGAGCCCATGGACGAGCCGACGAGAAGAACCTGGAGCAAGCCCGAACTGATCGTGCTCGTGCGGAGCGGGCCGGAGGAGGCGGTCTTGGAGTCGTGCAAGAGCGAGGCCACCGGCACGTGGGCAGGGCACGATCTCTTCTTCAACGGATGCCACATAGTCGTGTGCGGCACCAACTGCGCCCCCCACGTCAGTTCGTAGCCCCTTCCCCCTTGATCCCTTGGCTTCTGGGGATGCGCGAGAGAACGCGGGGGCCACGGACCGCGCCGGGGGCTCTTCCCCCTTGTGCGCTCGACTTGCATCATGCCCGGCACGTCACGGGCGATCATGGACCTCGCCTGCGCGCTGGTGCTTGCGGTCTACCGCACGCTTGGTCGTCCACCGGCCGAGATGGACAAGCTCGCGGCCCTCGCCGGTGACCGCGGGTCTGGCTTCTCGAGGCCGTGGCGCAGGCCACCGGCGGTGCCCAGAGGGGCAGGCGCGGCGGGGCGCCGGCCAAGGCGGGCATGCTTGATGGCCGGCGAAGGCGGCATCGAGACGCCTCGCGCTTCTTCATCTGCACTTCCCGCCGACGCATGAGGGCGCTCGTGGATTTGCCGCCCTGCCGGTCGCGAAGAGGGTCGGAAGGTCGGGGCCGACCCAGCCGAAGCACCCGCCGCGCGGCGAGGAGGACAGTGCTCGCGGCGCCGACGCGCACCCCTGGGCGGCGTCGTAGCCGCCTCATCTGGGGTGCCGGCGACAGGTCACGGGGTTGAGGCGGCAGGCGCCGTGCGCGCAGCGTCGTCGCCCCCGGGGATCGCCTGCGCTCCCCCTCCGCCGTCGCGGCAGGGTACGATGTGCCGCGAGATTCGTGGCGACCACACAGAGGATGCATGCAGAAGCACGACACACGCGCTGGGGAGTACGTCGCCGCGGCCGCCGGCACGCTGACGCTTTCCGGGGCGGCCG
>JBAXRL010000967.1:0-1720 GCA_037131205.1 Actinomycetes bacterium
CTGGGCGGCGCCGGCCTCGACGAGGCGGAGTTCTGGGGGCTCGAGCGCGCCCGCCGCGGCCAGCTCTTCTTGAGCGCCTTCGCCGGTCAGTCGCGCGCCGTCCCCGAGCTCGAGCTCACGGCCTTCGACATCGACAAGCTGCTCAAGGAGCGCTTCCGCCGCGAGCCGCTCACCGTCGGCGCGGCCTGGCACCACGGCTACTGGCGCAGCTACTTCAGCCACGCCGCCATCACGCACCCCGCCAACGACGGCCTGCGCGAGGAGTTCAGCACCGCCTGGGACATCGTGCGCAAGAAGCCCGCCGTGGTGTTCCGCGAGGGCGGCGGGCAGCGGCTCGAGACGCTGCGCGCGCTGCGCCTCGACCTGCCGCTGATCGTAGGGCCGGTGCCCTTCGGCGCCGGCCCCGAGATGGAGCTCGCCTACCTCGGCGCCATCGCCCAGGCGGACCCGGCGCACGACATCCGCACGCGTTCGCTGGTCGTCGTGGAGGCAGACAAGGCCGTGGCGCACGCAGAAGCGCTGCTTCCTCACGCCGGCGACCTTGTGGTGCGCCTCGCGCCGCGGCACGTGGCCGCGCCGGCGGGCGGCGCGTTCGAGGGCGACTCGCGCGAGGGCGGCGCGCTGGAGCGCGGCGCGCTCGGCGGCGGCGCGCCGGCGGAGCTGCTCCGCGCCGCGCGCCTCGTCGAGCTCGATCCGTGGGGCGAGATGGGGGAGCGCGCGGACGACGCGGACGGCGGCGGCGCGAAGGCCGGCGCCGGCGGCAGCGGGACCGGCGCCCTCGAGGCGCTCGCCGGGGCCGTGCTTGCCGTGAACCCGGACCTGCTGCTGAGCGTCTACCTGCGCTGCGACGGCGACGCCTTCTGGGCGCGCCTTGAAGCGGCGGCGCGCCACGACGGCGTCGCCCTCGTCCACTACCACGCCGGGGCGCGCAAGTCGTACCGGCTCACGCCCAGGGTCGACGCCTTCCTCAAGCAGAAGCTGCTGCGCGCCCGCGTCCAGCTCGTGTGCGCCGGCGGCGACAGCGACACGCAGGCCTCTGCGGCGAGCGTCTACGAGGCAGTGCTGCTGGGCGCCAACGGCGGCGCCATGACGCACGCCGCCGCCATCGCCCTCGTCCCCGAGGTCGTCGACGTGCTGGCCGGCGGCGATCCGTCGCTGGTGACGCACGCTCTGGCCGCGGCCGAGCCGCCGCGGCTCCGCGAGATGGCCGAGTGCACCCTGACGTGCTGGCAGCACAGCATCCTCGAGTTTCTCAGTTGCATGGGCATCGACGATGTGCAGAAGACCTCCGGCAACACCATGGCGATCACTATGACCGAGGACTGGGTGCGCGAGGTCGATGCCCTCGCCGACGGCGACTTCGGCCGCCTCAACGCCGCGCAGAACGCGGCGCGCGTGGCGGCAGAGCCGGTCCCGGCGGCCGTGCGCGAGCGGTACCACGTCTCGAACCTGCTGCGCGAGCGCCGCCCGGACCTGCCCCTGGTCAACGCCGCTCGCGTGCTCGCCCAGCGCGACGCCAACTACCACCTCGAGAACTCCAACCGCTCGCTCAACGCCGACTTCCTCGAGGTGATCTACCGCATGGCGGCGGGGGAGATGCCGGCTCTCGACGACTTCTTCGTGGCCGGCGACCAGGGGCCGTACTCGCTCGACCATGTGGGGCTGAAGCTCTCGCGCGAGGCGGTGGCCTGGGCGCTCGCCCGTCTCGAGAAGGACCCGG
>JBAXRL010000968.1:0-1716 GCA_037131205.1 Actinomycetes bacterium
GCGGACCTCAGTCGTCTGAGGCCGCGGCGATCGCCTCAAGCACGTCCGCGAACGCCGCGAGCTGCGCGCGTGTGAGCTCACTGGCCTTTGGCAGATCCTCGATGAGCACGGCCACCAAGTGCGGGTCCAGCACGTAGGCGTACACGTTGCGTACCACATGGCGGAACCCGCGATATCGGTCCAGCGTGGGGAAGAGGTCCGGCGAGAGGACCGCGGTGCGCACCCCGGGCATCTCGGCGGTCATTTGACGGAGCAGATCCTGGCCCCAGTTCGGGCCGCCGGGCAGGGAGCCGTCGACGCGCTCGGCGACCAGGGTGAAGACGCGCTCCAGCCCGGCGTAGAATCCGTGCACGTTCAGCGCCGCCGCATCGACGTAGAGGTCGTCGGGGTCGCGTGAGGCCGAGGCCCAGGCGCGGCAGGCGCGGCGCGCGACCCGGTCGAGCTCGGGCAGCTCCTGACGGATGCGGCCGGCGGCGGATCTGTAGTCGCCGCCTGTCACAGATGCACTCCGGAGTCTTCGACCGCCCGGCGCAGCCCCGGCGGGCAGTGGTCGAGGTCGACGAGGTCGAATTCGAAGTCCGGAGAGAGCCTCAGGAGGCGGCCCAACGCCTCCATGTGCAGCGCCGGCGTGAGGCCGGTGGCCGCCATGTCGATGTCCGAGCGCTCGGTGAAGTGGTCGCCCTCGATCAGCGAGCCGAAGACCCACACACCGGCGACGCCGAACTGCGCCCGCAGGATCCGCGCCGCCTGGCGCGCCATCGTCCACGCCTGCTCGCGGCGCTCGTGCCGTCGACGGGCCGTCTCGGCGGTGCGTGCGCGCAGGGTCGCAGCGTAGACCTCGATCTGCTCGGGTGTCGGCGTGCTCGCCATCTTGCCGGGAGTATAGTGCGAGACGTGTCGGAAGACGGGGTTGCTGCCCGGACGTGGGCGCGCTCGCGCCTGCTCGCGCCGCACGTGCCGCGTGGATGGCTGCGTGGCAGAAGTCGAAGCCGCCTACGTGGACGTTCACGCTCGTGCGGTTCGGCTCAGGCTCCGGCGCCCGGGCCTTCTTCGCCGCGGGGAGCAGCGCCAGCAGCTCTGCCGGGGCGAGCGCGGGGAGGGGGCCGGCGGCGTAGCCGGCCCGGCCCCGCGTCACCAGGTAGTCCGCGCCTGCCTGCCTGGCGGCTGCCATCTGCACGGCGTCTTCGAGGTCGCTGTAGGGCAGAGCCAGCGCCTGCTCGAGCACGCGACGGTCCACCGCGGCCACCTCGAGCACGGACAGCAGCTCGAGGGTGTGCACCCGCGCCGTCGCGGGCGAGCCGTACCTGGCCAGGAGGTAGAACAGCGTCGTGACGCTGTGCGCAGCGACGAGGCCGTTGAGCCGGCCCGTCTCGGCGGCGGCGAGCACCGCTGCCGAGTCGTCGTAGAACGGCTGCCGCCGCTGGAAGACGTCGAGGATCACGTTGAGGTCGAGCAGCACGCGAAAGGCGTCAGGCATGCTTGCGCTCGAGGTGCTCCCGGTAGTCCTGCAGCGAGGCGTCGGGCGGGAGCACCCCGGTGAGCCTGCGGGTCACCGGGGCGTGGCCGGCCGCCTCGTCAGCGGCGCCCAGTCGTTCGAGGTGGCTGGTGACGAGCCGCGTCAGCGAGGTGCCGTGCGCCCGGGCGTAGCGCTTGGCGCCTTCGAGCGTCGCGCGTTCGATGCGGATCGTGAGCTTGGTCTCGTCCATGCCGTGCAGT
>JBAXRL010000969.1:0-1712 GCA_037131205.1 Actinomycetes bacterium
CGCGCGGCCGGCGCAAGTCGTCGGCCGCGCGCGGCGCGGCCTTCTTCTTGCGCGGTTGCCGCGGGCCGGCCATCGGCTACTCCTCGCGGGGCAGCGTGAAGAAGAAGGTCGCGCCCTCCTCGACGATGCTCTCGGCCCAGGCCGCGCCGCCGTGACGGTTCACGAGGCGCTGGACCATGGCGAGGCCGATGCCGTCGCCTTCGAACTCGGCGCGCGTGTGCATGCGCTGGAAGGGGCCGAAGAGGTGCTCGGCGTAGTGCACGTCGAAGCCGGCGCCGTCGTCGCGCACAAAGAAGGCGCGCTCACCGTCGGCGTCGGTGACGCCGATCTCGACGCGCGCCGTCTCGTGCTTGCTCGTGAACTTCCAGGCGTTGTCGAGGAGGCAGCGCAGCAGCACGCGCAGTAGTCGCGGGTCGGCGTGGGCGGTCATGCCGGGCGCGATGACCACCTCGACCACCCTGGGCACGTGCTCCGCGCGCAGCTCGGCGGCGACCTCGCCGGCGAGCGCGCTCACGTCGACGGGCTCGCGGTCGAGGTCCTGGCGCGCCAGCCGCGAGAGGCCCAGCAGATCGTCGATGAGATCGCCGAGGTGCTGCGCGGCGGCGCGCACACGCTCCAGATGGTGCAGGTCCTCGGGCGCGAGGACGTCGGCGGCGTCCTCCATGACCATGAGGCTGAAGCCGTCGATGGCGCGCAGCGGGGCGCGCAGGTCGTGCGAGGTCGAGTAGGCGAAGGCCTCGAGCTCCGTGGTGACCGCGGCGAGCTCGGCGGTGCGCGTGACCACGTGCTTCTCGAGCTCGGCGTTGAGGCGGCGGATCTCCTCCTCGGCCTGCTTGCGCAGCAGCGCCACGCCGATGCTGACGCCGACGCCCTCGTAGAAGCGCAGCGACTCGGCGGTGAAACGGTCCTTGCGGCGGTCGGCGAGGTGCAGCAGGCCGATGATCTCCTCAGCGGCGCGGATGGGGACCAGCGCGATGGACTGAAAGCCCACGTGGATGCAGCGGTTGCGCGGATTCAGCCGGGGATCCTCCTCACGCGGCAGGCCCAGCAACGGATACGCGTCGTTCGTGTAGGCGCTGCCGCCGGGGGTGAACAGGGGGTTCGCGGGGTTGCCGCGTCCGGTCAGCACGAGGCCGCAGGTGCATTCCAGGCTCACGGCGCCGTCGTCATCCCGGCAGAGCCCTCCGTCGGGATAGCGGACCGCCAGGGTGTTCTCCGCCTGCAGAAACTCGGCGGAGTAGCCCACGGCGGCGGCGAACGGGTAGTCGCCGTCCTCCTGCAGCCGCAGCCCCACCGCGTCGAGGCTGGTCGCCTGCTTGAGCGCTGCCACGATGCCTTCGACGATCCGCGGCAGGGGGACGGGGGTGGTGAGGATCGTCAGGATCTCCGCCTGAGCGGACAGGAGCTGCGCGGCCTGCTTGCGCGCGGTGACGTCGCTGAACGTCACCCAGGAGGACAGCGATTCGCCGTCGGCGGCGCCGTCGGCCTCGCGCCGCGGCCGGCTCTCAAGGCGCGCCCAGAAGTGGGCCGCGGCGGCGGCTGCGACGCCGCCGCCGTCGGCTGCGCCGCCGCGCGCTCCGCCGTCGGCTGCGCCGCCGCGCGCTCCGCCGTCGGCTGCGCCGCCGCGCGCTCCGCCGTCGAAGCGCTGCAGCCGCAACTCGCAGGTCAGCGGCGCGCCGGTCTTCTGGAGCGTGCGCAGGTGCAGGTAGTAC
>JBAXRL010000970.1:0-1711 GCA_037131205.1 Actinomycetes bacterium
CGCTGAAGTCGACGACGTAGGCCAAGCGCGCGCTACAGTCCGAGCTCGGCCTTGAGACCGCGACCAGGCGCCGTCCGTCGTCGACCTTGAAGAGGACTCTGTAGTCGCCAACGCGCGCGCCCGCCGCACGCCGGGTCGCCCCCGAACCGCGGTGACGCCTCGCCGGCGTGGCTCAACACCGAGCTCATGGAACAGCGCCGGCACGGCCGTCCTCGCGTCGGGTGAAAGGCGGGCGTACTCCCCATCGGCCGTCGGCCGTAGCTCGACCCAGAGCAACATGAAGTGCCTGCCCTGCGCGGACGCTACCCTGGTCGTGCTTGTGAACCAGCTGAGCAGCGACAGATCAGACATGCAGGCTGGCGAGAAGATCTTCACGGGCCTTGCCGATACGCTCTTCCCGGGGCGCGTGCCGGCCTGGTACGTGCGGCTGATCGACCCGCCGGACGCGAGTAACGCGCAGTAGCCTGCGCAATCGCTCGCGTCCGGCGGCCGTTGGAGCCTCGGCCTGCCGGCCGGCTCCGCAGCCTGCTGCGCGAACGCGCACTTCTCCAGGTCGATCTTCCAGGTTCCGTCGTTCTTGAGGGCGACCAGGTCGTCCGTCGAACGGTTCCCCTTCTAGTAGGTGGGCATAACGACGATCTTGGCAGTGTCGCCATCGACCACCGGCCCGCCGACCCTGTACGTGATCGTCCGCGGACTCTCGTGCGGGATGCTCATCTCGGGCTTCTCATCGACGATGGTCATGCTGTTCGGGGTGACGAGCGTCTTGATATCGGTCACGTCATTGACCAAGGTGGCCTTGATGAAGTCGCCAGAGATGGTCTTGATGGCGACGGCGTCCGTGTCGCTCTGGGCACCGTCACCCCCGGTCCGTCAGCAGGCGGTGAACGTTGCCGAGACGGCCAGGATGAGCACGAGGAAGAGCATGGCGTACCATTTCACGAGATCTCCTCTCACCTTGTGAGGCTCGCGGCACTGTAGCGCCGCAGCCTTCTTCACGGGGTCCCAATTGCAGCGCCTTCGCCTCTCCGGTCCTTCAGTCGTCACCTCCTGCGTGTACGGCCTGTACCTGCCGCAGTTCCTCGCCTGCCCGACATGAACGCAAACCCGAACCACGGGTGCTCGAGAGTCTTAACCCCGATAATGATGCACAGATACGTGACCGGCGTCAAGGCTCCGCATTGCCTCACAATTAGAGTACTCCAGAGCGCTTCGTTGCCTCAGATGGGAGAGTACTCGACGGACGCAACTCCAAGCCCTGCACTTGGGCGACGAGCTCGTCGCGGCGACGGCGGCTCCAGCCATTGGAGCCGGCGATCTGCTCCTCAAGGTAAGGGCCTATCCCGCTAGGTCTGCACGCACGGATACGCCCGTGGACACGTCGCGGATGCGGCCCCTCCCCGATTCCCACGTAGCTTGGCTACGAGGGAACCGTCTCGTGACCACCCCGCTCGGTCCACGAACGCCCCGCACACACATCCCTGGCGGGATAGGCCCTAAGCGATGAGGTTCTCGCGCACCTGCGCGTCCCGCGCCGCCGCATCTGCGCGCGTCGATGGTCTCGACATCAAGCCCGGAGCCGGCCGCTACGGCCTCTGCCGGGTCAAGGAGGCGGCTGATCGAAGCCACCAGCCGCCGCAGCGCCTCACGGTCCACCTGATCGGCGCGCCCGAAGCCGTGGATGATCCGGGCCACCGGACTGTTCGTCCCG
>JBAXRL010000971.1:0-1711 GCA_037131205.1 Actinomycetes bacterium
GGGGGACGACGTGGGGGGACGACGCATGCGAACCGCTGAGCGCACTCTGGCCGGCCTTCTCGAACTGCTGCTCACGGTCACCAGCATCGACCGCGGCGCCTGATGGCCGACGCCCGCCGCCCGCGCAAGAAGAAGGCCGCGCCGGACGCGGCCGCCGAGTTGCGTCAGCCGCTCTCGGCCGGCGAGTTGCGCCGTCAGGCCGAGGAGCGCCTCGACGGGCTCTCCGCCGCCTCGCCCTCCGCGCCCGAGGAGCTCGCCGCCGCCGTCCACGAGCTGCGCGTCCACCAGATCGAGCTCGAGATGCAGAACGAGGAGCTGCGCCGCGCCCAGCTCGAGCTGGGCGCGCAGCGCGAGAAGTACTTCGAGCTCTTCGACCTCGCGCCGGTGGGCTACCTTACCCTGAGCGACGAAGGCATCGTCGGCGAGGCGAACTTCACGGCCGCGCACCTGCTGGGCGACGAGCGACAGCAACTCGTCGGGCAACCGTTCAGCGCCTTCGTCTTCGCGCCGGACCGGGACGCGTACTACCTGCACCTCCGCAAGATCGAGAAGAGCGGCGCGCCGCAGACCTGCGAGCTGCGCCTCCAGCCGGTCGGCGGCGAGCCCTTCTGGGGGCGTCTCGAGGGCTGGCCGCGGCGCGCCGCCGAGGGCGAGCCGCTCCGCTACCACCTGACCTTGACCGATGTCCACGAGAGAATCCTGGCGGAGGCGGCGCTGCGCGAGAGCGAGGAGAAGTATCTCGCCGTCTATGCGCAGTCGCCCATTGCCATCGAGCTCTATGACGCGGCGGGGCGCCTGGTGAACGTCAATCCCGCCTGTCTCGATCTCTTTGGTGTTGCCGATTGGCAGGAGCTGCGGGGCTTCAATCTCTTCGCCGATCCCAATCTGGCGGCCGAACACAAGGAGCGTTTGAGAAGCGCCGAGACTGTCCGCTACCAAGGCGCCTTCGACTTCGAGAAGGTCAAGACGCTGGACCTGTATCGCACGTCTCGCGCGGGGGTCATCTGGCTGGACGTGCTCATCACGCCGATGAGCGAACCGCGCATCGGCTACTTGGTGCAGGTACAGGACATCACCGAGCGCAAGCAGGCGGAGGAGGCGCTCGCCCGCAGCGCCCGTGAGCTGCACGAGCAACTGCACGACACGGTGCGGGCGCTGGGCGCGATCGTCGGCCTGCGCGACCCCTACACGGCCGCCCACGAGCGGCGCGTCACCGTGCTGGCCGCGGCCATCGCCGTGGAGATGGGCCTCGGCGAGGAGGCCCGCGAGGGGCTCGCCTTCGCCGCCGAGGTGCACGACGTCGGCAAGGTGGGCGTGCCCGCCGAGATCCTCAGCAAGCCCGGGGCGCTCAGCGCGGTGGAGTACGACCTCATCAAGCAGCACCCCGAGGCGGGCCGCGAGCTGCTCGGCGCCATCCATTTCAGTCAGCCGGTCGCCGAGATCGTCGCGCAGCACCAGGAGCGCATGGACGGCTCGGGCTACCCGCGCGGGCTGAAGGGCGAGGAGATCCTGCTCGAGGCGCGCATCCTCGCGGTCGCCGACGTCGTCGAGGCGATGGCCAGCCACCGGCCCTACCGGGCCGCGCTGGGCCTCGAGGCGGCGCTGGAAGAGGTGCGCGCCGGCGCCGGCGGGCGCTACGACGCCGCCGCCGTGGCCGCCTGCGAGCGCGTGTTCGCGCGGGGCTTCGTCTTCACCGAGCCCTGAGCCGCGG
>JBAXRL010000972.1:0-1711 GCA_037131205.1 Actinomycetes bacterium
GAGGTAGGCGTCGCCCCAGCGGCGGTCGCGGACGAGCAGGTAGAGCGTCCCCAGACCGAGAAAGCCCACGAGCGACGCGGCCAGCACGATGTAGATGCGGTACACCGTGGGATCCCAGCGGCCGCTGTACTCGGACCACGCCTCCATGGCGGCCGCCACGGCGTAGAACAGCAGCCCCACAGACCAGGCGAGCTGGTGCGGCTTGCGTCGCGCGAGGTACTGACGCAGCACGAGGCCGAAGAAGACGAAGCCCACGACCGCGGTGGCGGCGGGCCAGGCCCAGTTCGACCAGAACGCTGAAGAGGCGATCATTCCCACAGGCCCTCCCGGTTGCCGAAGTCGAGCCTTCGGCACACGCCGCGTCGCGCGGCGGGACGGGCTCACCCTACCGCGCTTCGCGGCTCGGCGCGAGGCTTCGGCGAGCGCCGGCCGCTGCCCCGCGACTGGGCGGCGATCGTGACGACGACGGTCGGCGCTCTGGCGCTGGCCACGATGACGATGGTGATGCTGGTCGCCGAGGTCTGACGCCTGGTGAGAGCGCCGGGCATCTGCTAGGTTCCCCGGGCGACGCGCCGCACGAGAGACCGCAGCGTCCTTCCGTACCGTTCACAACGTGCCGTCGCGAGGAGCGCCATCGATGGTCGCCAAACGTCACGCCGGATCGGGGTCTGGGCCAGTCCGGCCTGTCGCCGACGGCCCGTGGGCCGAAGCCCCGATCCATCTGCGGGAGCTCCTCGCTCTGGCCACCGACCTCGCCCGCGCCGCCGGCCGGGTGCACGCCGAGGGGATGCGGAGCACGCTTCGCCTCGAGACCAAGTCCTCGCCCACCGATCTCGTGAGCCAGGTCGACCGCGAGGCGGAACGCCTGATCGTCGCGCGGCTGCGCGAGCTGCGGCCCGACGACGCCGTGCTCGGCGAGGAGGGGGCACTGGGCCACGGCACGAGCGGGGTCCGCTGGATCATCGACCCGCTCGACGGCACCACCAACTACGTCTACGGCTATCCCGCCTACGCGGTGTCCATCGCCGTCGAGGTCGAGGGGCGGCCACAGATCGGCGTCGTTTACGACTCCAGCGCCGGCCACATGTACCGGGCGCTCAGCGGGTTCTGCGCGGTCTGCGACGACCAGCCCATCGACGTGCGTGAGCAGCCCGATCTCTCCACGGCCCTGGTGGCCACCGGGTTCTCGTACGACGCCGCTCAGCGCGAGCGTCAGGGCGCCGTCGTGGCCCAGGTGGTGGGGCGCGTGCGCGACATCCGCCGCGGCGGGGCGGCGGCGCTCGATCTCTGTCATGTGGCCGCCGGCCACGTGGACGCATATTGGGAGCTCGACCTCTCGCCGTGGGACTACGCCGCCGGCGGCGTCATCGCGGCCGCGGCCGGCGCCGAAGTGGCGCTGCTGCGCGCGGCGCACGGGCGCGGACCCGCCGTGGTGGCGGCGCACCGCGCGCTGCTGCCGACGCTTCTGGCGCTGCTGCGCGAGGCCGGCGCGCTCGCGTAGCGGCGCGCGACGGGCGCCGGCGTCCGCGCAGCGGCCGCGCCGGCGTCACCCCCGCAGCTCGAGCAGCTCCAGCGGATGGTCGAGCACCAGGCTCGCGCCGTTCTCGACCAGCTCATCCTTCGTCCTGAAGCCCCACGCGGCGCCGACGGCGATCATCCCCGCCGCGGTGGCGGTGAGCATGTCGAGGCCCGAATCGCCGAGAAAGACGAT
>JBAXRL010000973.1:0-1707 GCA_037131205.1 Actinomycetes bacterium
ACGTTGAAGTCGGGGATCCAGTAGGTGGTGTTGTCCTCCGCCACGGGCGCGGGGATCTCGTTGTGCAGCGGGCCGCTATAGGTGACGCCGTCGATGGTGTCGGCGCCGGCGAACTCGACGAGGATGGTGAGGACGCGGTCCAGTCTGGGGCGCGCGGCGAACCCACGCCCCCCGCCGGGCTGCGCGTTGCCGGGAGCGATGTGGTTCCGCAGCTCCTTCACGGCGAGCGGATTCGGCGTGTCCGGGTCCCTGGCGCCCCCGGACCCGTCGAGGGGGGGCACGGCAAGGGCGCTCGCCGCGAGCAGCAGCGCCAGCACGAGCGCCGGGACGAACGCAAGAAACACCGAGCCGGTCCTCTTCATCGATTCATCCTCCTTCGAGTCGCACAGCGGCCCAGCCGACGCGGCTGTGGGCACTGGGCGCAGACTCAGCGCCCCGTCGCCATGATCGTCACGGGCGCCGAGAGGGCGGCGCCGTTGGCCGCCGTGGCCGCGACGCGGGCGCGCAGGCTCGAAGCGCCCGGCGGCGGCTTCCAGATGAAGATCGCCGCGCCGGCGGCGCCGAGCCTGACCGCCTTCAGCATAGTCCATGCTCCGCCGACCCGGCGCTCGAACAGCACGGGCTGGCCGGGCTTGCCCGGCAGGACGCCGGCCGTGAGCTTGACGGCGGATCCCACGGGCGCGGAGGCCGCGCCGGCGCGCAGCGTGAGCGCCTGCCGGACGACCACCGCGGCACTCGCGCTCGTGCCCAGCGCGACGGCGTCGCCGCCCCACTCGGCGACCAGCCGCGCGTTGCCCGTCCAGCCATCGAGGCGCCGGCTGAACGCGGCCCCGCCGCGTCCGTCGGGCACGGCGACGACGGTCGCGATCCTGACCTTCTCGCCGGCTCCGGCGGACACGCGGTAGAGGTCCACCGTGGTCGCCCCGGCGGTCGCGGCGAGCGCCCCGCTGACCACGAACGCGCCCTTGTACGGCACGCTTGCCGGCGATACGCGAAGGCTCAGCTTGCCGGTGTGCTGCTGGATCGACCCGGTCACGTAGGTCCCGCTCACCGTGAGCGTGGTCTGGATGGACTCGCCGCTCGGGTCGGCCACGCCGGAGTCGGGCGTGAACATCACCACGAACTGGTCGTTGGTGGGCAGGGCCTCGACAGCGGCGACGCGCTGCGCCACGGTCTGGCGGTCGTCGGCGACGCCGCGCGACCGGTCGCCGCCGAGATCGCCCTGGGAAAGGAAGACGGGCTCGGGGCCGGGGCCGGGGCCCACGGCCGCGGGGAAGACGTTGAGCGTCCCGTTCTTCGAGACGCCCGCCGGCAGCCGCAGCTCGCCGACGGCGGTGATGGGGGTCTGCACGCCGTAGGCGTAGAGCGTCACTTCCACCTTGTTCCTGGCGCCGGTCTTGACGCGCTTCGGGAAGCGCGCGGCGGCGAGGCGCGCGGAAACGCGCGCCGGGGCGGCGACGGCCTTCATGTCGACCGAGAGGATGCTCGCCGGCGCGGCGCCGTCGGGGTCGTAGACGAGCATGCCGAGCATGGTCGCCGCGTCCATGTTGAGATAGCCGAGCACGTCGAACGCGTCGTCCCATGTGTTGGTGCGGACCACCGTGTACGGCGGGGCGACGCCGTCGCTGACCACGATCGTCGTCGTCGTCGTCGCGCTGCCCGGCGCGGAGGCGTTGTCGCTGGCGTTGTAGCCGGCCGCGGAGAGGA
>JBAXRL010000974.1:0-1704 GCA_037131205.1 Actinomycetes bacterium
TGCCGATGACGGGCCACAGCCAGCTGCTGAAGGCGGCGTCCCAGCGTCCCGGCTGGGCGATCCACCAGACGACGTCGATGGCCCGTGCACCGAGCAGGAACAGCAGCGTCAAGACACAGCACATAGCCTCTCCGATCTTGTCAGCGCAACGGGATCGCATTCGAGCGGCCCCGTTGCTTCCCCATGGCGTGAAGCGATTGCAGCGCAAGTTACCAGATGGTCACCTGCCCACACAAGGAGGCCGGAGGCTATCTCCCGGCGACTGCCCTGGGCATGCACCCCCCTTGTCCCGACTCCACGACATGCGTATGAGTGGAGCCTAGCCGGGATGCGAGGTACTGTGACCTCGGGAAACTACGGGGCCCGCCGCTGAGAAACCACGAGGTCGGCGGCGGGATCGCAGTAGACCGATCCGGCCGCCATTGTCCGCATCCTCGCGACTACCCGAGCCGATGCGTCGACACTTCCAGCTCGGTCGCCTCGGGAAGCTTGGCCGTGCTCCGCTTCTTCCACTCTTCCGCGAGCAGCTCCTCCGCCGCCTTCTCGAAGAACTCCGGCGCCGCCCACTCGTGCACGTCGAAGTCGTTCTTGATGTAGCCGTGGCTCAGGCAGAAGTCCTTACCGATCTCGATGGAGGCCAGGTTCTGCGGCGACAGGTTGGGCACCATGTCGATGTGCTTGATGCCCTGGTACGTATCCTCGACGTCGAGGTAGAACGTCTGCTTGTCGAGGATCGCCGCGGCGGCGCGCTTGTGCTCGTTGGCCCAGCGCCCCACTTTGATCATGCCCTTCATGAACGTGACCACGAGCTCGGGGTGCTCCTCGGCCATCACGTCCGTACAGGTGATGACCGCGGGGATGTTCGCCACCTGCAAGGTCCAGTCCGGATACCGGGACAGGTCCTCGATCGCCTTGAACTTGCCCGTGGCTTCCTGGAGGTGCGAGAAGGGACCCGTCTGCGTGTAGATGGCGTCGATGACGCCCTTTTCCAGCGCAGTCTCGAGCGGACGGAACGCCAGGTCATGCTTATGGTCACGCTTGAGCCACAGTTCGGACGGGTTCTCCATGGGTTCCAGCATGGCAGGGTTGTCGTACCAGTCGTCCGGATACGGGAACTCCACGATCTCGACGTCGTCACGGGTCATGCCGTTCACGCGGAGCATCAGCTCGATGCCCTGCTCCTCCTGGATGCGCCACCAGTCGTTCTTGATCGTGTTCAGGCTCTTCGTGAGGCCGATCTTCCTGCCCTTGAGCTCGGACATCCGGTAGATGTCGTCCCTGGCGCGCACCAACATGCAGCCGCCCTCGTGCGGCGCATGCGTCGCCCCAAGGAGTTTGGTCCTGCGACGGTCGGCGTGCACCGCGACGGGCGGGAAAAGACCGCCGAAGCGAAACAGGTTGTCGAGGTTGTGGATGTAGTGCGGGTACCAGTTGTTCTCACGGACGGAGCGCAGGAAGGCGTACTTGACGCCGATCTTCTTGTACTCCTCGCGGGTCCAGCCCAGTTCCTGGTCGACGTTGCTGGCGGAGACGAGCGGGCAGTTCGTGTAGTAGACCTCGTCCCACTTGAGCGGCGCCGTGCTGAGGTCGACCTTCTTCTCTTCTGCTGCCATGGCCAAGTCCTTTCAGATGGCGGATGAGCTCAGATCCCGTCGTGATGTTCGGCGCTCGGCAGGCCGGCTGCCTGCCAGGCGCCGAAGCCGC
>JBAXRL010000975.1:0-1702 GCA_037131205.1 Actinomycetes bacterium
ATCCGTGACTCCCAGACTCGACATGAGCACGGCGAGCGTGGTTGTGGTGGGTACCTTCGAGCCACAGGTGTTCCATCCGTCGTGGTTCGCTTCTCATGAACTGTTCGGCGATGACACTCTGGCTGCGGCGTCAGAGGGTCTGCAACTGGTGCATCGAGACTACGCGGCCTTCACTGCGGGGTGGCTCAACATCAAAGTGGAGCCGCACAGGTTCGAATTCCTCACGACCGAGACGGTCTACGACGCAGATCTCCGGGATCTCGTGGTCAACACCTTCACGTTGCTGTCTACGTCGTCGGTGCGAGCGGTCGGACTCAATCATGAGGCTCACTACCTCATGGACGACCTCGACGCCTTGAATGAGTTGGGATATCGCCTCGCGCCCCGCGAACCCTGGGAGGGCATTCTCAACGGTCAGGGGCTCCAGGCCCTCGTCGTGGCCGAACCGAGAGACGACCCGCCGGGGTACCTCCGAGTGCAGGTCGGGCCATCGGGAAGAATCACTCCCGGGGTCGTCATTTCGCTCAACGATCACTTTCAACTGGCGGACAGTGATGAAACGAAGTTGGCTGAGGCGAGCGATGTCCTGTCTCTCCTGGCCGATCGGTGGGAAGAGGCCAAGGCAAGAGGCCGGAGCATTCCTGAGAAGCTAGTAGGATTGGCGTAGTAGATGAGCGACACTGCAGTCGATGTCCTTCGATTCTCCGAAGAGAGCCGCTCGAGCGAGAAGGGTTCTGCGTGGTTGTCTGCCGAGAATGAAGCCTTCACGCTTGTTTCGGCGAGACCCGCCCGGACCGCTGAGGCTGCTCCAATCGCAGGATCCTCGCCGACGCAGTCCCTCGCTGCCGATGAAGTGCCGAGCGTGCGGGGGGTTTGGAAGGCCGATCTCAGGTTCCCACGACGCCTTCCGGTCACGGTGCCGCTTCAAGAATGGGAAGGCGTTGTGGACTGGGTCGAGGGAGATGAGTTTGGGGCGACTCTGGCTGACATGACGAGACCGGATGCTCACGAGCTTGAGCAAGACACCTTCTCGATGGAGGAAGTCCGCCGAGACGACGAGGAATTGGTGAAGCCGGGGGCCGCGTTCTACTGGACCATCGCCCTGGTCACCAGCGACGTTGGACAGCGCTCGTACGCATCGTTCATCAGGTTTCGTCGACTGCCGGCCTGGAGGACGCAGGACGTCCGCGAGGCTCGCGAGCGAGCCTCAGAGCTCGCGCGCCGGTTGAACCTGGCCTAGCCTCAACCCCTGCATGCTGAAGAGCCGACCGCAGCCAGACGAGGTTGAGGTTTCGCTCTTCGGACCCGGATATGGCGAGTCGGTGGTCGTGCACCTGGGCAACGATGACTGGATGATCGTCGACTCGTTTCGCCCGGCCGGACAGCCACCGATTGCGTTGGCCTACCTCCAAGGCATTGGAGTTGCGGCAGACCGCGTGAAGCTCGTCGTGGCCAGTCACTGGCACGACGACCACATCAAGGGCATGAGCGATCTCCTGGAGGCTTGCCCCAACGCAACCTTCTGTTGCTCGTCTGCATTCAGGGAGCGTGAGCTTCTCGCCTTCGTCGAGCTGCACGACACGCCGATGTCGAGTCTTGGATCGGGAGTCGATGAGCTGCGCCGGATCCTGCATCGGCTCGACGGGCGGAAGTACAAGTGGGCTGGTGAGGGCACCCAGTTGTGGCGTCGTCGTCCGTCACC
>JBAXRL010000976.1:0-1697 GCA_037131205.1 Actinomycetes bacterium
TAGGTCTGCACGCACGGATGCGCCCGTGGACACATCGCGGATGCGGCCCCTCCCCGGATCCCCACGTAGCTGGGCTACGAGGGAACCGTCTCGTGACCGCCCCGCTCGGTCCACGAACGCCCCGCACGCACATCCCTATCGGGATAGGCCCTTATCGATGACGAAAGCGCAGAAGAAGTACTCGGGCTGGGCGAAGAACGCGTCAATGAGCTCCAAATGATGCGGGAGACTGCTTGAGGTCACGGCGTTGAACTTGAACTCGAAGTCCGGCCCTGCCCCAGGGATGCAGGAGACGGCACGATCGAGGATGCGATGCGCCGCGTCGCTGAATGGCCCGGACATCTGCGTCTTCATGAGGCCGAGCGAGAAGAAGCGCTGAGTCGACCCGCCGAGAATCCCACTCTCATCCATGAACACAAGACTGCGCGTCGTCATCTGCCCCCTCACAGCAAGGTTGCGAAGCACCGTGAGTCTGTGCCAAGTTGCCTTGCCGGCCGCCGCGCATGCCCGATCTTGCGTGACTGCAGCCGCCAGCGCATCGTGAACAGCAAGGTCTGTTCGAGCTCCGCCGCCACGGCGTCGGGCACGCGGCGCGGCGCGCCCGCCGCGGCCGGCAGGTCGAACAGGCGGCGGCACTGCGCCTGGTCGATGGCCTCACCCTCGTCGGTGACCCCGGCGAAGACGAGCTGGTCCTCGCTCTCCAGGGCGGTCATGCTCACGTGCGCGCAGGCAAGCCAGCCCGAGCGGCCGCGCAGCGGCTCCAGGATCGCGATGTTCTTGCCGCTGTCGGCGTAGTCGAGCACCACGTCCGCCGGCTCTGGTTCGAGCCCCCGGGCGCGCGCGAGCACGCGCTACGCCAGCGGATGACCCACGCGGTACGTGTTCGCGTCCTCCACGCCCTTGGCCATGCGGTAGGGCCCCGGGTTGATCGTCTCCTCCGGGAAGGGTGCGCTGGTTCGAATCACACGACTCGCGTCACGTGCGATCTCGCCAGTAGAACGGCCGGCGGCTATTGTGAGCGACCGCGGACACGTAGATTCCGCCGTCACGCGCCGAATAGACGACCATGTAGGGGAACCGGACTATCGCACACTTGCGTACTTGGCCGAGGACAACCGGCGAGAATTCGGGGTGCTCCATGACCTGCGGTAGTGTCCGCTCGACCTCGTCCAGGAACTCGGCGCCGAGCCCGGGTCGCTCCAGGTCATAGAAGTCCGCCGCTTCCGTTCGCGCATCTCACGCCGAGCGTCGGGATGGAATCCTGGCTGGCCGCTCACCCCCGAGCGGATCGCAACTCTGCGAAGACCTCGTCCATCGGGATGGGCTTCACCTTGCCCGACGCCATCTCCTCGTCACGGCGGACGGCCGCTTCGAGCCACAGCCGCTCGACCTCCGGCTCAGAGAGATCGTCGAGACTGGCCAGGAGCTCACGAGCCAGATTCGCCCTGGTGGAAGGATCCAGCTGCAGGGCCTCGCGCTTGAGCTCATCGATTGTCACAGCAGTTCACCTCTCAGTCATCCCGCTGCCACCGCGATCCTGATCAGACGTCGCCCTCGTCCAGCTCGGTATCGCGTACTTTGCCCATGGCGCGCTCGAACTTGCCGCGATCGCCGCGAGCGGCACGCTCCTCGAGATAGTCCGCGGTCATGAGCGCCGACATCTTCTCCGCGAGCGCGGTCGAGATGAGCTGGTTGAT